>CAZCPI010000063.1:0-12802 GCA_964500535.1 uncultured Bacteroidales bacterium | reverse complement strand
AAAAGTTTTAAGAAGCGAGAGCAGAGACGAAGTTTACTTCGGATTTGCCGAGTCTGGCAAAACTACTGTTCAGAATGAACAAATTTTTTGGCATGCGGTGTTCCATACGACTTTAGTGTTTAAAATAAAAATTAACGTATGAAAAACTCAATTCTGTTTATTCTCGCCTTATTACTATCATTGAATAGTTATTGCCAGGTTTCCTTTGGAGTTCCTGAGCTTTTTAATGAAAACTGGAAATTTAAAAAAGGTGATATACCTGAAGCTGTTTCAGTAAATTATAACGATGAGGACTGGAAAAATATTTGTCTGCCTCATGACTGGAGTGTGGAAGGGCCTTTAAGTCCTGATTTTGCTAGTGCCAACGGCTATCTTCCCGGAGGTATAGCATGGTACAGAAAAACATTTAATTGTGAGCAAATTAATCATGAAAAAAGAATTTACGTCTATTTCGAGGGCATTTACCGGAATGGAGAAGTTTTCATAAACGGACATTCTTTAGGTATGAGGCCTGAAGGTTTCATTTCATATATGTACGACTTAACCGGTTTTATAAAAAAAGGAGAAAATATTATTGCAGTCAAAGTTGATCATAGCAAGTATAACGATACAAGGTGGTATGCCGGATCAGGAATATACAGAGACGTTTATTTTATTACTTCAGGAAATATTCATATTGACCAGTGGGGCATATCATACAACACAAAATCCTTGAGCAGGGAAAAAGCGGAAGTCAGCGTGGAAACTATTATTAAAAACCAAACAGGCAAAGCTGAAACCGTATCAGTCTTAGAAGAAATAATCGATGGTAAAAACAGAGTTATTTCTGAAAAACAGGAAAAAATCACAGTTCCTGAAAATGGAAATATTTCTATAACGCAAACACATAACATAAATAATCCTTTAATATGGTCTGTTGAGAAACCAAATCTTTATAATCTTAGAACAACAATAATCCAGGATGGAAAAAAAATTGATAATAATATTACTGTAATTGGCTTAAGAACAATAAGTTTTGATGCAAATAAAGGTTTCTTCCTTAACGGTCAAAATATGAAAATCAAAGGCGTATGCTTACATCATGACGCGGGATGTCTTGGATCTGCTGTACCAAAAGAAGTATGGAGATACAGATTGGAAAAATTGAAAGAGACAGGTTGTAATGCTATCAGGACGAGCCATAACCCACAGGCACCGGCATTATATGAATTATGTGACGAACTTGGTTTTCTTGTAATGGACGAAGCGTTTGACGAATGGGAATTTGCAAAGAAAAAATGGGTAAAAGGCTGGAATCAGGGAGAACCAACCATGGATGGACATTCTGAATTTTTCTATGAATGGGGAGAAAAAGATCTTAGAGATATGGTATTAAGAGACAGAAATCATCCTTGTGTGATAATGTGGAGCATTGGTAACGAGGTCGATTATCCGAATGATCCATACTCCCATCCTATCCTGGATAAAGAAGGTATTCAGCAACAACACACAGCAGGCTATCAACCAAACAGACCTAATGCAGAAAGACTTGGAGGAATCGCAAAAAAACTTGCAGCAGTAGTTAAGAAATATGATAAAACGAGACCTGTTACAGCTGGCCTGGCGGGTCCTGTGATGTCTAATGAAACGGAGTATCCGGGAGCTCTTGACATTTGCGGTTATAATTATACAGAAAGAAGATATGAACAGGACCACCTAAAATTTCCGGAAAGAGTACTTTACGGAAGTGAAAATGGACATGATTATGATGCATGGAAACATGTAAGAGATAAAGATTATATATCCGGACAGTTTTTATGGACTGGCTACGATTATCTTGGAGAAGCACACAGATGGCCATCAAGAGGTTTTGGATCAGGTCTTTTTGATCTTGCCGGAACAAAAAAGCCGAGAGCATGGTTCAGACAAAGTTTGTGGTCGGATAAACCGGTAATATATGTCGGGACTTATCCAAAACGCCGAAGATCAGGAAATAATCTGTCTATTGACGCTATGCCTTTATGGAATTACAAAGAAGGAGATTCAATAAGAGTTGTCTGCTACACAAATTGCGAACAGGCTAAGTTAACCCTCAATAATAATCAGGTCGGTGAAACCAAAGATTTTGATGATGTTAATGGCATGATTTACTGGGATATTCCATTTAAACCCGGAAAACTCGAGGTCACAGGAATCAAAAATGGAAAAGAATGCTCTGCATATGTACTGGAAACAACAACAAAACCATATTCAATTATGGCAGATCTTGCTAAAACAAATATTTCCACAAAGAATAAAACAGCGATTATTGAAATCAGTATAGTAGATGAAAAAGGCAGGTTAGTACTGAATTCATATGATGAAATAAAATGCGACATTAATGGAAATGCATCACTACTTGGTATTGAATCAGGTAATCAGTCTGACGTATCAGATTATAAAGATAATGTTCAGAATGTATTCCAGGGAAAATGTGTAGCCTATGTAAAATGCAACGAATTTAAGGAAAAAATAAAAGTTACAGTTTCATCACCATCGCTTAAAAGCGCAGAAGTTGAGATAAAATTAAAATAATCGCAGTTTAAAAAATAACAGGTTCAACCTTATAACCGGCTTTTTTCAATTGATTGATAAGGCCGGTTTTTCCTGTTATATGCAGACAACCGACAGCTACAAAACAAGATCCTGAAGTAAGTAAATCAGGGAGTTTTTTAATCCAGTTATTATTTCTGTTGTCAATAAGCATAAGCATTTCTTCAGGAGTAATATTGCCTTGCTCCTCTTTTAAAAGGACTTCCAGATTTTTAAGATCTCCTGAAAGATAAGCATTATTAAGGCTTTTCAGTAAGTCTTCAGCTTTGTCATTATCTTTGACTGACTCAATAAGTAATTCCACCTGTCTTTTTAGCGGTAATTTATTGTAAAGTAAATCCACCTGAAAATCAACTGATTCCAAACCAACGATTTTCTTTCCGTTATCAATTGCAATCTTCTGAAAAGTCAAATCAACAGGTTCAGGCTGAGAAGTAAGTCCGTTCATCTTAATGTAGAACATAATGGTGTACAAAGAATTCAACATCATTGGTTTGTAACTGCCAATTTTATCAAGACCAACACCCATGACTTTAATAAAACAGGAATCGACCAATCTGTAATCCTCATCAGACAATAAATCTTTAATAGTACAATCAGTCATTACTGAACCCTTAGCGATTTTCTGATGTAAAGTGGCATCATTTAAATCTACTTCTCCAACAATAATATCCGCAGCACTGCAAATCTTAATAATCTTGTCGAAATCTTTAATTTTAGTTTTATCTATCAAATGATGAGTTCCGAATAAATAACTCTCATTATTAAGCCCGTTACCGGATACTTTCCAAAGAAGCTGCGCATCAGTCGTAATTATAAATAAAAATAAAAAAGCGACTGATAATAAATGAATCTTCTTCATAATCTGATTATTAAAAATTTCAATTGAATTTCAATGCCTTTGCAGCCCTTATGCCAACCAGGGTACCATTATTATAAACAAGGACGCCGTTTACCCACGTTGATTTCACTGAATGCCTGAATTTAATTCCTGTGAAAGGTGACCAACCGCACTTTGATAGAATCATATCACCGGTAAGAGTTTGGTTTGCGTCCGGTTTCACCAATACCATATCTGCAAAATAGTTTTTCCTGATGAAGCCTCTGTTATTTACCCCATAAACTATCGCAGGAGCATGACACATTCTATCGACAACTGCTTCTTTAGTGAAATAACCTTTTGAAGCGAGATCAAGCATTGCAATCAATGAAAATTGTACAGAAGGCGAACCTGATGCGGCTGTAAGACAGTCTCCTTGTTTTTCTGACAGCAAATGCGGAGCATGATCAGTAGCTACAATATCTATTAATCCATCAGAAACAGCAGAGAGTAAAGAATTTCTGTCCGAATAAGTTTTTATTGCAGGATTACATTTTATCAGATTTCCCGATTCAGCATAATCATTATCATCAAACCAAAGGTGTAACAAGCAAGCTTCTGAAGTAATTCTTTTGGATTGAAGTGGTTTCTTCTCAAATAATGAAAGCTCTTTTGCTGTACTCAAATGAAGTACATGTAATCTGGAGTCATATTTAGATGCAAGTTCAACAGCTCTTGCTGTAGATTCATAACAAGCTTCTTCGCTTCTTATAAATGGATGATACTTTACAGGGAGAATTCCACCGGTTTGCTCAATATATTTTTTCTTATTCGATTGAATAATTGGCTCAGACTCAGCATGAACAGCGATTATTGAAGGAATTTCACGAAAAAGGTTAATTAAGATTTCCTCATTATCTACCAGCATATTTCCAGTGGATGAACCCATAAATACTTTCACACCACAAACTCTGCTGTAATCAGCCTTTTTTAATTGTTCAATATTCTCATTGGTTGCACCAAGATAAAAAGAGTAATTAGCAAAAGACTTTTCTTCAGCAAGTCTCATCTTTGCATTCCAGTTATCAATGGTAGTAGTCTGAGGTATTGTATTTGGCATTTCCATAAATGAAGTAACACCACCTGCAACAGCCGCCGATGATTCAGAAGTTATATCAGCTTTATGAGTTAATCCGGGTTCACGAAAATGGACATGATCATCAATCACGCCGGGCAATAACCAGCATCCCTCAGCATTATAAATGACTGCGGAAGCCAAAACCGATTCCGGTACATCCTTTTCAAAGATTTCTTCAATTTTATCACCTGAAATCAGGACAGATCCTGTAAACGATTTGCCCTCATTAATAATCAAGGCATTATATATCAGGGCTTTATTCATACATTTCAGCTGGCAACTTTAGGATAAGTTCTGAAGAAACTTCTCCATTTCATTTTTATAACGCCAAAAACTGCTTCATTAAAAATGCCTCCGTTCATTTTTGAAACTCCAAGCTCTCTGTTCATAAATATAATCGGAACTTCCTGAATTTTGAAACCACATTTCCAAACAGTAAATTTCATTTCTATCTGAAAAGCATATCCTTTAAAGCGAATTTTATCGAGCTCAATAGTTTCAAGAACTTTTCTTCTATAGCATTTGAATCCGGCAGTAGTATCATATATTTTCATACCGGTAACTAATCTGACATAAATAGAAGCGAAATAAGACATCAGCACTCTTCCGATAGGCCAGTTAACAACATTTACTACATTATTAACATATCTGGAACCTATGGAAAGATCAGCACCATGTTCTGAGCAAGCCTCATACAACCTCATCAAATCTTTGGGAGGATGAGAAAAATCTGCATCCATTTCAAAAATGAAGTCATACCCCTGAGCCATGGCCCATTTGAAACCGGTTATATATGCAGTGCCAAGACCTTGCTTGCCTTTTCTCTCAAGAATATGTAAAGAGCCCTCAGATTTAGACATAAGGCGTTTTACAATTTCTGCGGTACCATCAGGAGAACCATCATCAACAATAAGTATATCAAAAGCTTTGGGAAGGTCAAATACAGCATTGATGATTAATTCAATGTTTTCCTTCTCATTGTACGTTGGTATTATAACTAAAGAATCAGAAGTCATTCTAATGCAATTAAATGAGTTTTCAAATATAGAGCTTTATTTCTGAACAAAACGTAAAGATTCGGTGGATATTTTATAATTTTGGGGCGTTTTAATATTTGTTAGGTTTTATTCCATTGGATATTCATCAGTTATTTCAGACGTATCAGAAACATAACGTAATAAAGGCAGGAAGAAAAATTCTTGCAGACTCTGATACAAACATTCACCTTGGTGGCTTATATGGCTCTACCAGGGCTTTGGCAATTGCATCATTATTTTCAGATAGTAAGAAGTCTTTCATTATTGTAGAAGATGATGAAGAGTCTGCAGGTTACTTATATAATGACCTAAGCCGGCTACTGAATAATGAATCAGTTTACTTTTTCCCGCCATCGTTCAGACGGTCATTAAAATATGGTAAAAATGATTCGGGCAATATGATACTGAGGACAGAAGTACTTAATGCATTACAACAAGGATCTGATTGCATAATTGTTACTTTCCCTGAAGGTTTGGTTGAAAAAGTAATGCCAAGGGAAACACTCAGTAACAACACTTTAGAAATTACAAAGGGTGAGCATGTTGATAATGCTTTTGTTATTGAGCTACTTACTACTTTCGGTTTCGAAAAGGTTGATTATGTTTATGAACCTGGTCAGTTTTGTGTAAGGGGAAGCCTTATCGATGTATATTCATACAGCAATGAATTACCTTACAGAATTGATTTCTTTGGTGATGAAATTGAAAGTATAAGAACATTTGAAATCGAAAGTCAGCTTTCAAAAGCTGAAATAGAGAAAATCAGGATTATTCCTTTTTCTGAAACCGACAAAAGTCATAAAGTCTCTTTCAGCAAATGGTTTCCTCAAAACTGTGTATTGTGTTTCAACGATTACAGTTTCACGACTTCCAGAATCAGTCAGTACCAGAATGATTACGCTGATTTTGAAAATATCACTGATTCTGATGAATTTAAAAACGATTGTTCCGGTTTCAGGTGGTTAGAGTTCGGACACAGAGCATATAGTAAAAATATTTCTGATCTGAAATTCAACGTATCGCCACAGGATGTTTTCGGGAAAAACTTTGATTTTGTCAGCGATGCTTTCAGAAAATACACAGCTGAGGGTTACGAATTGTACATATTAAGTGACAGCAATAAACAAATTGAACGGCTAAAGAAAATATTTGAAGACCGTGGTGATCAGTTTACATTTAAACCTGTCGATAAAACTCTTCATGAAGGTTTTATTGAGCATGACCTGAAAATGGCATGTTTTACTGACCATCAGATCTTTGAAAGATTTCACAAGTATAACCTGAGGTCTGAAGTATCTAAAAACGGTAAGCTGGCTCTCTCGATGAAAGAACTTACTCAGTTTCAGTTTGGAGACTTTATCGTCCACATAGACTATGGAGTAGGCAGATTTGGCGGTTTATTCAGGACTGAAATCAATGGCAAGATGCAGGAAGTTGTCAAAATAATGTACAAAGACGATGATACATTATTTGTCAGCATCCACAGTCTGCACAGAATATCCAAGTATAAAGGCAAAGAAGGCAGTGAACCACATATCAACAAACTTGGAAGTTCATCATGGAACACAATTAAGGAAAGGACAAAGAAGAAGGTAAAAGATATTGCCAGAGAGCTGATTGCGCTTTATGCAAAGAGAAAAGATGAAGAGGGTTTTGCATACAGCCCTGACAGTTTCCTGCAACAGGAACTTGAAGCCTCTTTCATATATGAAGATACACCTGATCAGTTGAAAGCCACAAACGATATTAAGGAAGATATGGAGAATTCCCGTCCTATGGACAGACTAGTCTGTGGAGACGTTGGTTTCGGCAAAACTGAAGTTGCTATCAGGGCAGCATTTAAAGCTGTTACGGACAACAAACAGGTTGCCGTACTAGTTCCGACTACAGTTCTGGCATTGCAGCATTTCAAAACTTTCACAAAAAGACTTGATAAATTTCCTTGTAAAGTAGATTATCTGAGCCGTTCAAGATCTGCTGCTGAAACAACAAGAATACTGGAGGAACTCAAAAGCGGTAAAATTGATATATTAATCGGGACCCATAAACTAATCGGTAAAAATGTAAAATTCAAAGACCTTGGTCTGTTGATAATAGATGAGGAACAAAAATTCGGAGTCGGGGTAAAAGAGAAACTAAGACAATTAAAAGTAAATGTTGATACACTGACACTGACTGCAACACCGATTCCAAGAACTTTACAGTTTTCATTGATGGGTGCAAGAGATTTAAGTACCATTACCACTCCCCCACCCAACAGATACCCTATTCAGACAGAACTTGGCACATTAAATGAAGATTTATTGCGGGAATCTATTGAATATGAGCTCGAAAGAGGTGGACAGGTATTTCTGATAAATAACAGAGTTTCAAATCTGCCTGAAATCGAGGATATGGTCAGAAGATGTGTCCCCGGAGCAAGAACTGTTATTGCCCATGGTCAGATGGAAGGTTCCAAACTGGAGAGTATAATCCTTGACTTCATGGACTATGCTTATGATGTGTTGATTTGTACGACCATAATCGAATCAGGCGTGGACATACCGAATGCGAATACCATAATAGTAAATAATGCTCATCAGTTTGGACTTAGTGACCTTCACCAGTTAAGGGGGCGTGTAGGAAGAAGTAACAAAAAAGCATTTTGCTATCTGTTGTCTCCACCTTTAAATCTGTTGACACCTGATGCCAAACGCAGACTTCAGGCTATTGAGAACTACTCTGACCTTGGCAGTGGTTTCAGTATAGCTATGCAGGATCTGGATATAAGAGGAGCCGGAAATATGCTTGGTGCCGAGCAGAGTGGTTTCATAGCAGATCTTGGATATGAAGCTTATCAGAAAATTCTCGGTGAAGCCGTACAGGAATTAAAAGATGAAGAGTTTTCAGACCTTTATGCTGATAGCATGAATCAGACAAAGGATGGCTCATTCAATTATGTTTCTGATTGTATTGTCGAAACAGACTTTGAGATGATGTTCCCTGAATCATGGGTGCCCGGATCATCTGAAAGGATAAGCTTGTACAGGGAAATGGATAATCTGGAAAGTGAAGCTGAAATTATTGAATTTGAAAAAAAGATGGTTGACCGTTTTGGACCTGTTCCAAAAATAGCAGCTGAGCTTATTGAAGTTATTCGGTTAAGAAGAATTGCAAAATCTTTAGGATTTGAAAAAGTATATTTGAAAAACGGACAAATGATATGCTATTTTGTTAATAATCAGAATTCATCTTTTTATCACTCAGCGACTTTTGACAAGATTCTTGAATATTTACAGAAGAATGTTAAAAAGACGAGGCTTAGAGAGCAAAATGGTAAAAGGTCACTAGTAATTGAAAACATCCAAAACATAAATTCAGCTCTTGTTCAACTCAAATTAATGCAGTAAATTTGCAGGTCAAAAACGAAATACAGACCCTCATGAAAGGGATAAAGATATTATAATTACAATAAAAGATGATTAAACTTAGTTTTCCGGATGGTTCAGTCAGGGAATACCCGAAAGGAACCACAGCATATCAGGTTGCTGAAGCAATAAGTCCGCGTCTGGCTCAGGATTGCCTGGCAGCATCTGTTGATGGAGAAACAATAGAGCTCAACCGCCCGATAAATGCTGATGCTTCGATAAAATTACACAAATGGGATGATGCTGAAGGCAAACATGCATTCTGGCATTCTTCTGCTCACCTTATGGCTGAAGCATTGCAGGAATTGTATCCCGGTATTAAATTTGGTATAGGGCCGGCAATCGAAAATGGTTTCTATTACGATGTTGATCCCGGAGAAACTTCAATAAAAGAAAGTGATCTTCCTGCCATCGAATCCAAAATGGCAGAACTTGTAACAAAAAAAGAAAACATCCAAAGAAATGATATTGCCAAGGCTGATGCTCTTAAATTGTTTGGTGACCGTAATGAAACCTACAAAACAGAACTCATCTCAGAGTTAGAGGATGGCACAATATCAACATATACACAGGGTTCATTTACAGACCTTTGCCGTGGCCCTCATTTAATGACAACAGAGCCAATCAAAGCTATTAAACTGCTTTCTGTTGCCGGAGCTTACTGGAGAGGTGATGAAAAGCGCAAGCAGATGACCCGTATTTACGGTGTCACATTCCCCAAAAAGAAAATGCTTGACGAATATCTCGTTTTATTGGAAGAAGCCAAAAAACGTGACCACCGTAAAATTGGAAAAGAGCTTGAACTATTTATGTTCAGCGACGCAGTAGGAAAAGGACTCCCAATCTGGTTGCCAAGAGGTACAGCATTACGTCTTCGTCTTGAAGATTTTCTGAAACGCATACAAAAGAAATTCGGATATCAGCAGGTAATTACTCCGCATATTGGTCAGAAGGAACTTTGGGTAACATCAGGTCATTATGCAAAATATGGCAAGGATTCCTTTCAACCCATACACACACCGGAAGAAGGCGAAGAATACCTTTTGAAACCAATGAACTGCCCTCATCACTGTGAGATTTTCAAGTTTCTTCCAAGATCATATAAGGATCTTCCATTGCGTTTTGCTGAATTCGGTACCGTTTACAGATACGAACAAAGCGGAGAGCTCCATGGCTTGACAAGAGTCCGCAGCTTTACTCAGGACGATGCACATATTTTCTGCCGCCCTGATCAGCTGAAAGATGAATTCCTGAAGGTTATGGATATTATTTTTATAATTTTCAACGCTTTGGATTTCAAAAATTTTGAAGCACAGATTTCATTGCGTGATCCAAATAACAGGGAGAAATATATCGGATCTGACGACAACTGGGAAAAAGCCGAAAAAGCCATTGTAGAAGCATGTCAGGAAAAAGGTCTGAATGCCAAAGTCGAACTTGGCGAAGCAGCCTTTTATGGACCAAAACTTGACTTTATGGTTAAGGATGCTATCGGTCGTCGCTGGCAGTTGGGAACTATACAGGTTGACTATAACCTTCCGGAAAGATTTGAACTGGAATATACAGGCAACGATAACCTGAAACACAGGCCAATAATGATACACCGCGCACCTTTTGGTTCAATGGAAAGATTTGTTGCCGTGCTTATTGAGCATACAGCAGGGAAATTCCCGTTGTGGCTTACACCAGATCAGGTCGTTGTTTTGCCAGTAAGTGAAAAATTCAATGACTATGCATATGAGGTTTCGGAATACCTGAATCAAAGAGATATCAGAACAATAGTTGACGATAGAAATGAAAAAGTAGGCCGGAAAATTCGTGATAACGAATTGAAAAGAATACCATATATGTTGATAGTCGGAGAGCAAGAAGCAGAAAAACAAGAAGTTTCTGTAAGAAAACAGGGCGAAGGTGATAAAGGTTCGATGAAATTTATTAACTTTGCCGCGCTTTTGACCGAGGAAGTCGAGAAAATGATGACTGCCTGGTAAATATTAATTGATAATCAAACATTTAAAAATATAAAAAACGAGGTACACAAAGCTGAATGAGGAACGATGATTTAAAAATGCAATACCGGATCAATGAACGTATCCGTGTAAAAGAAGTTCGTTTAGTTGGTGAAAATGTTGAACAGGGCGTATACTCAATACAACAGGCGTTAGCTATAGCTGATGAAAAACAACTGGACTTAATTGAAATTTCACCAAATGCTGTCCCTCCCGTTTGCCGCATTACTGATTATCAGAAATTTTTGTACCAGCAAAAAAAACGTCAAAAGGAACAAAAAGCAAAGTCAACTAAGATCATTCTCAAAGAGATACGTTTTGGACCTCAGACAGATGATCATGATTACAACTTCAAGTTAAAGCATGCAAAATCTTTTCTTGAGGAAGGATCAAAAGTTAAAGCTTATGTATTTTTTAAAGGTCGTTCAATCCTTTTCAAGGAGCAGGGAGAAGTTTTATTACTTCGTTTTGCAAATGACCTGGAAGATTATGGAAAAGTTGAGAGTATGCCGGTACTCGAAGGTAAACGTATGATTATCATGCTTGCACCAAAGAAGAAGGCAGCTGCTCCTATTCAAAATAAACAAGTTACACAACCAAAAACTGAGCAAAATGCCAAAGATGAAGACTAATTCCGGTTCCAAAAAGAGGTTTACCCTTACCGGAACAGGTAAAATCAAGCGTAAACACGCATTTAAAAGTCACATTCTGACAAAGAAAACGACTAAACAAAAACGTAACCTTACCCAAACGGGCTTGGTTGACAAAACCGACCTTAAGAATGTTAAACTCCTTTTAGGATTAAAATAATTCAGGCCGGAGAGAATTTTTCAAAATTTTTTAACCGAATGTCATTGCTGAAGTCCATAAAATTTATGGCGCTGACAATCAAAAAAAAGAAACAAAATGCCAAGATCAGTTAATCATGTTGCCTCAAGGGCAAGAAGAAAAAAAGTGTTATCTCTGACAAGGGGATATTTCGGATCCAGAAAAAATGTATGGACCGTAGCCAAAAACACATGGGAAAAAGGTTTACAGTATGCATATCGTGACCGCAAAGCAAAAAAACGTGAATTTCGTGCATTATGGATTCAACGTATCAATGCTGGTGCACGTTTGGAAGGAATGTCTTACAGCCGTTTAATGGGTGCTTTACACAAAGCAGGCATTGAAATCAACCGCAAAGTTTTGGCTGATTTAGCCATGAACGAACCTGAAGCATTCAAAGCTATCGTACAGAAAGCAAAAAACGCTTAATTTACAAAGCATTATATTAGCAAAGGCTCTGACCGAAAAAGTCAGGGCCTTTTGTCATATTTAATGCCCTAAAATTTGCATTTTAAGCATTTATTTACTATATTTGTTTCATAGAAGTCGTATCAACATTGATTGGTAGACTCATCAAATGATATTTATTTCACCGAGACATTGCTCGTGCTTACAATGGCGGGCCGCACTCCGAAAGGATCGCTCAGGCGCAGCGGATTACAAAGAAGGCCGGCACTCAAATCCTGCTAAACCGGGGTTTCACACATCTCATTGGTGCGACTTCTTCCTAAACGCAAAACCCTCTCATGCAGAGGGTTTTGTCGTAAATGACAATCAATAAAGTTTTGACTTTTAATTATAAAAACTATTTTTGTACATCATTATCAAAATCATGAAAAAAAAATTAAACGTTGCATTAGTCCAATACTCTCCGGGCATAGATGTAAATAAAAATAAAGAAGCATTAAAATCACTTATTTCTGAAGCTTCAGACAAGGGTGCTGAGTTGATAATTCTTCCAGAATTACATGACAGTATTTACTTTTGTCAGA
>CAZCPI010000062.1:0-13254 GCA_964500535.1 uncultured Bacteroidales bacterium | reverse complement strand
AAAAGCACTTATATAGTTGAAAAAAAAGGCTTTCAGTAATGAAGGCCTTTTTTAATTATATAATCTTATGATTTTTACCTGACAATCTGCGACAGTGAAGTGGTAATCAGTGTAAAGAATTCCATTCGTAAAAGGATTACTCATAATTAGTTAACTCCTCTTCCCGGCGGGGTAATACGAACAAACCTGAATTCACTTTCGCGAGCCCGGGATGCTATAAATACGGTACTATTGACTCAAGTTGGTTTCCTCTTGAGCCTTTTAATAAAATTGTATAGCCTTCAAGGGGTTGTTCTTTTAGATATTCGATAAATGAATCTGAATCTTCAAATACCGGATAATCAGTATTGGTCTTTTTGAATTCCCTGCCAATTAAAAACACCCGGTCGTAATTTTGTTCCGCAATATTGAATGTTAATATTTTGTGTTCTTCATCACTTAGATCTCCAAGTTCTTTCATGCTACCCAGAACAGCTGCTTTTTTTGATGCTTCATATTGGCTGAAGTTTTTTAATGCTGCTGCCATACTGGTAGGATTGGCGTTGTATGCATCAATTATTAGTGTATTCTGCCCGGTTTTCATCAACTGAGATCTGTTATTGCTTGGTATGTATTCCTGAAGGGCTTCACTGATACTTTCAGGGGAAATCCCAAAATGAAGACCTACACAAACAGCAGCCATCGCATTTTCAAGGTTGTACGATCCTATAAGATTAGTTTTTGTTGTATATGATTTTTTGCCAAAATCACTAAACCATCTGAAGTTCAGAAATGGAGTACATGATATTACTTCACCAAAAACCGGATAACCTTCTTTTGTTGCATACTGAATTTGGTCTATCCCTTTTGCAATACTTGTAAGATAGGGATTTTCCATATTAATAAAGATCTTTCCTCCTTTTTCTCTAAGATAATCATATAACTCCCCTTTAGTCCTGATAACACCTTCAAATGATCCAAATCCTTCGAGATGAGCCTTGCCGACATTTGTTATAAGGCCCAAATCAGGATCTGCAATTTTTACAAGGTCATGGATTTCACCCGGATGATTTGCCCCCATCTCAATTATTGCAAGGCTGTGTTCTTTTTTTAGTCTTAACAATGTTAAGGGGACTCCTATATGGTTGTTTAGGTTGCCCTGTGTATAGAGAGTATGGAATTTTTTGTTTAAAACCTGAGCCATCAACTCTTTTGTGGTTGTTTTACCGTTTGTTCCGGTAATACCTATTATAGGGATACCATTTTTTGATCTGTGATAATGTGCCAGATCCTGTAACGTTTTAAGACAGTCGTCAACAACAATACATCTGTCATCAGCTTTATAAACTGGTTCATCAATTACTGCATAACTGCAACCTGAATCCAAAGCCTGTTTTGCAAACAGATTTCCATTGAAGGATTCTCCCTTGAGTGCAAAGAATAAAGAATTTTCAGGACAGTTTCTGCTATCAGTGGTTACACTGTGACATTTCAGGAAAATGTCGTAAAGTTCTTCGATTTTCATACGATATTATTTATTTTTTACACTAAGGTCGCATGGAACACCGCATGCCCGAAGTACAATTATCCCGGATGTTTTGTTTAAGCATGCTCGTTTCATACGATATTATTTATTTTTTACACTAAGGTCGTATTAACACCGCAGCATTCAGGGTGCATATACGCATACAACAAAAATATACATGATTTTGAAGATTTGAAAATTCATTTGTCATTATTACAGATTTTCAAATTAACTTTGTGAAAAACGGGCAATTTATATGTTATGCAGCTAGTAGAAATTTTATATATTTATGGCTAAAAAAATGTATGTCAATGTAAATGGCAGTCTGGTGGATCTGAATGAGCCAAAAGTTATGGCTATACTTAATGTCACGCCGGATTCATTTTTTTCAAGCAGTCGTTATATGTCTGAGGAAGGCATTCTCAGGAGAGTTGGAGATTTTATTGACGGAGGTGCTGATATAATTGATGTCGGAGCCTGTTCTACCAGACCCGGTATTGAGTTGGTCTCAGAGGAAGAAGAATTGGTAAGATTAAGAATGTCATTGCATTTGATCAGAAAACGATGGCCTGAAGTTACTTTATCTGTGGATACTTTTCGTTCCAATGTTGCCAGGTGCGTGGTTGATGATTTTAATGTAAATATTATAAATGATATTTCTGGTGGGGAAATGGATCCTGATATGTTCAATGCTGTTTCAGAACTTCGGGTTCCTTACATTCTTATGCACATGCAGGGTACTCCGGAGACGATGCAGGTAAATCCTCATTATGATGATTTGTTTAAAGACATTTGCATGTATTTTTCAGCTAAAATTGAAAAACTGAGAACGGCAGGCGTTAATGATATAATAATTGATCCGGGTTTTGGTTTTGGAAAAACCCTGGAAGATAATTATCAACTCATGAGACGTTTACCTGATTTGTCAGTTTTTGATTTGCCAATACTTGTCGGCATTTCCAGAAAATCTATGATTTACAGATGTCTTGGTTTAACACCCGAAGAAAGTCTTAATGGAACTTCTGTACTGAATACGATATCACTGATGAATGGAGCAAGTATTTTGAGGGTTCATGATGTCAGAGAAGCAAAAGAATGTGTCCGGTTGTTTGATAAATATAAAAAGTCAGGATTATGCCAATGATTTTTGGTTTAAAGGATATTATTGATATCCTGTTGGTCGCTCTGCTTCTTTACGGAACTTTCAGAATAATGAAAGATTCGGGAGCACTGTCAATTTTCCTTGGTGTACTCGCTTTTGTTGCATTATGGGTGGTGGTTTCATATGTTTTTGAGATGAAGCTGATGGGAGCCATCATGGACAAATTTATCAGTGTCGGAGCTATAGCCCTGATTGTGTTGTTTCAAAATGAAATAAGGAGGTTCCTTGTAATGCTGGGCTCCAGGAAAAAATGGAAATCTATTTCTCCATTCTTATTCAAAAAGAAAAATGCAAAAGAAGATTCTGAACACTGGGTAATGCAAATCGTATTGGCTTGTCAGGAGCTTTCTAAAAAGAAAATAGGAGCTTTGATTGTAATTGAAAAAAAAATCAGGCTTGATGAATACATAAAAACCGGCGAAGATATTGATGCTAATATCAGTGGACAGCTGATACAAAATATTTTTTTCAAAAACAGCCCTTTGCATGATGGAGCAATGATAATCAGTGACGAAAGGATTAAAGCTGTGTCCTGTATTTTACCGGTTTCTCATGATGAAAATCTTCCGAAAGAACTTGGATTAAGGCACAGAGCTGCACTTGGCATATCTCAGGTGTCTGATTGTATGGCAATTGTTGTATCAGAAGAAACCGGAATTATAAGTGTTGCCTATTTTGGAGAAATAAAAAGAAGACTATCTATTGAAGATCTTGAACGGTTTTTGACAGGTAAAAAGCAAGGGGAAGATTGAACATATTGCCTGTAAGTTTTGTTAGTACATAAAATTGTTTACTATTAGTTTTTTTTACCTCATTTTGCTATCTCTATATTGCAAAAAGCTATATCTTTGTGCCACAAAAAAACTTACTCTATATTATGGATATTTTACAAAGAATGCTTGCCAGAGCTCAGGCAAAACCTCAAAGGATTGTCTTACCTGAGGGAACTGAGATCAGGACCCTGAAAGCTGCGGATAAAATATTAGCTGTAAAAGCTGCTAAAATTATTTTATTAGGCGATAAGGATGAAATATTAAAAATTTCTGATGAAAACAATTTGAAATATATTGTTGAGGCAGAAATAGTCAACCCCAAAAACAATCTACAGAAGGACAAATATGCTGACCTTTTGTTTGACTTGAGAAAAAGTAAAGGTATGACTCCTGAGCAAGCTGCTAAATTTGTTGAGGATCCGTTGTATCTGGCATGTCTTATGATTAAAAACGGAGATGCGGACGGGGAAGTAGCAGGAGCTTTAAACACTACTGGAAATGTACTGAGACCCGCATTGCAGATTGTAAAGACTTTACCGGGCATCAATGTGGTTTCCGGAGCATTTCTGATGTTTTTTAAAGAAACCAAATGGGGTGAAAATGGTGTTATGGTTTTTGCTGATTGTGCAGTTTTACCTAATCCAAATGCTCAGGAACTGGCTCAAATTGCTGTAACTACAGCTTCTACGACAAGAAGTCTGGCAGGATTTGAACCTCGAGTTGCTATGTTGAGTTTTTCAACTAAGGGTAGTGCTAAGCACGAAATGGTTGATAAAGTTGTTGAAGCTACCAGAATTGCCCTGGAAATGGATCCTGATTTGATTATTGATGGCGAATTACAGGCTGATGCTGCTATAATATCGTCTGTCGCCGCTCAAAAAGCTCCATCAAGTGAAGTGGCCGGTAAGGCAAATGTTCTGGTATTCCCATCGCTTGAAACCGGAAACATTGCATATAAATTAGTTCAGCGTTTTGCTGAAGCTGAAGCTGTAGGACCTATTCTTCAGGGTATGGCTGCTCCGATAAATGATTTATCAAGAGGTTGCTCTCCTGATGATGTTTATAATATGATTTTAATAACCTCCAACCAGGCATTAGGTAACCGATAAATTAAACAAGATGAAGATATTGGTTTTAAACTGTGGCAGTTCTTCCATTAAGTACAAGTTATTTGATATGGAAGATGGCCACGAAATGGCTCAGGGAGGAATAGAAAAAATCGGCTTGCCGGGTTCATTTCTGAAGCTGACTCTGCAGGATGATACAAAAGAAACGATATATAAAGATATACCCGAACACAAAACTGGTATTGAGTTTATTCTGGACATCATAACCAGCGAGAAATATGGTTGCATAAAATCATTAAAAGAGATTAATGCTGTCGGGCACAGAGTAGTGCATGGTGGTGAAAAGTTTAATCAAAGTGTACTCATAACTCAGGAAGTCATCAATAAGATAAAAGATTGTATTGATCTGGCTCCTTTGCATAATCCTTCCAATCTTGTAGGTATAGAATCTGTTGAAAAGATTATGCCTGGTATCCCACAGGTTGCTGTATTTGATACAGCGTTTCATCAGACAATGCCTCCTAAAGCTTATATGTACGGTTTACCTTATGATTATTATACAAAATACGGCATAAGAAGGTACGGCTTTCATGGAACAAGCCACAGGTATGTTTCAAAGAGGGCTTGCGAGATACTTGGCGTGCCTTATGAACATCAAAGAATAATAACTGCTCATATCGGTAATGGTGCATCAATAACTGCTATAAAAAACGGCAAATCGATTGATACATCGATGGGGATGACCCCTGTTGACGGATTATTGATGGGAACCAGATCAGGTGAAATTGATGCCGGAGTGCTTACCTTTATTTCTCAGAAAGAAAATCTCAGGGCAAATGATGTAAGTGACTTACTTAACAAAAGAAGTGGTGTTTTAGGGGTTTCAGGGGTTTCATCAGATATGAGAGAACTCGAGGCTGCGATAAAGTCAGGAAATGAAAGAGCTATACTGGCTATGGAGATGTATAATTACAGGATAAAAAAATATGTAGGCTCATACGCCGCTGCATTAGGTGGGCTTGACATTCTCGTATTCACCGGAGGAGTTGGTGAAAACCAGTGGGCAACGCGTTCTGCTGTATGCGAAAATATGAAATTCCTGGGCATTAAACTGGATGAGTCTAAAAATATAGGGATGAGAGGCAAAGAAATGGTTATTTCAGCTCATGATTCAAAAGTAACTGTTATTGTAGTCCCAACCGACGAAGAGCTTATGATTGCCAGAGATACTCTGACGATACTATCAAACTGATAATATTGTACTGATCAGTACTAAAAAATGCTCCTCATAAGTCAGTTGGTACTTATTGAGGAGCACTTGTTTTATATCAACTGATTTCAGTCTTCAATAGACAGAAGTTCAAAACCTTTATCATCAAGCACACCATAAGAAAAGTGGTGAAACCATTCTCCCAAAATTATTAGTCTGCTTTTCTTTGTTATAAACATATCGAGAAGGATATGCCTGTGACCGAAAATATAAAGATCGGGAGCATTAACTCCAGCGAAAGCAGCATGTTGCTTTGAAAATAGTATCAGATGCTCTTTGTCTTCTCCTTTATATTTCTCAGGCTCAGTCCCTCTTTTTAACCTGCTGTTTTTTGCCCAGTTCAGGCCAAAAGACATCCCTATTGAAGGATTCAGGAGCGAAAAAAGACTCTGACAAAGTTTATTGTGGAATATTTTTCTTATGAACTGAAATTTAATGTTTGGATCACCTAATCCGTCTCCATGCCCCATGAATACATTATAGCCATGTAATGATACTTCAAGATTGCCTTTGACGACTTTCACTCCAAGTTCTTCCTGAACATAACTGTACAACCATATGTCATGATTTCCCGTAAACCAGTATACCGGAATCCCGGCATCGGTAAATTCAGCGATTTTACCAAAAAAACGGACATAACCTTTTGGAACGACATGCTTGTATTCATACCAGAAATCTATCATGTCTCCAAGCATATAAAGCTGTTCGCAGTCATCTTTAATTGAGTCCAGCCAGGAAACCAGTCTTTTCTCAAGATCACGGCTATTGGTGAAAGCCCTTGAGCCTAAATGTGTATCGGAAATAAAATAAGATTTCATCAGTTGTTATTATAAGAACCCAAGTTCCAGCTTTGCTTCTTCAGACATCATTTCTTTGTCCCATGCCGGCTCAAATACCAGATTTATAGTAAGATTTTTAACTCCTTCCACAGACTCTACCTTCATCCTTACATCTTCGACGATAAAATCAGCTGCAGGACAATTTGGAGCAGTCAAAGTCATATCAATTATAACTTCTCCTTCTGCAGGAACCTCAACTTTATAAATAAGTCCAAGGTCATATATATTGACAGGAATTTCAGGATCATATACTGTTCTGAGCATTCTGACAATGTTTTCCTCAATCTGTAAAATGTTATTTTCCATATCGGTCTTTTGTACAAAAATACTTCAATTATGTTAATCGGCAAATTTGCATTATTATCCTGTCATATGATTATAGTTTACCCTCATCGGCATAACTGTAGTAAATATTTTCTCCGAATATCAAATGGTCAGTAAACTGAATATCTAAATTATCACATGCTGTTTTTAGTTTTTTGGTTATTCTGTCATCACAACTACTCGGGTATGGTATGCCAGAAGGGTGATTATGACAAATTGCAATTGATGATGAAAGTTTATCAAGTGCATGCTTCATGACAATCTTTGGGTCAACCGTGGTTTCAGAAACACCGCCATGACTTATTCTGACTGTGTCCATTACTTTATGCTGATTATTCATTAACAGCAGCCAGCATTCTTCATGATTCAGATCCGCAAGTTTTGCATGGAAAAGCTCAAAAATATCCCTGCTGTTCTTAATTTGTTTTCTGGCAATTATCTCTGATGACCTTCTCCTTTTTCCGATTTCAAGTGCTGCTGTAATTGTTGTTGCCTTTACCGGACCTATTCCAGCGAAGTTCTTACATAATGTATCAATGTTGAGTTTTCCTAATTCGTTTAGATTATTATTGGCAAAAACCAGTATTCTTTTCGCGAGATCAAGGGCGTTTTCGGTTCTGGATCCCGAACCGAGTAGTATGGCAAGAAGTTCTGCATTTGTAAGACTTGATGCTCCGTAATTGATCATCTTTTCTCTGGGCCTGTCTTCTTCTGCCCATTCTTTAATACTGAATCTGGTTTCACTATCAATCTCAGATTCATTTATTTCAACAGTTGTAATTTTTGTATTCATGGTATTATAGATAATAAAATAAATACAAATATATAATAATAAAATAATATAAAGACTATAAAAAAAAGTTCCCCAATATTTTTTTAAGGAACTTTTCTACAAAATTATTGGAATTTATCTTACACGTTCAGCATATGAACCATCACGTGTGTCAACCTTGATTTTTTCACCTACTTCGATGAATAAAGGTACACGCACAGTTGCTCCGGTTTCTACAGTTGCAGGCTTAAGTGTGTTTGTTGCTGTATCACCTTTAAGTCCGGGTTCTGTATATGTTACTTCAAGTATTACGTGAGTTGGCATATCGGCATAAAGCACTGTTTCTGATTCTGCATGGACAACTACTTCAAGAGTATCACCTTCTTTCATAAACTCAACACCGTTTATGCTGTCTTTTTGAACTGATATCTGCTCGTATGTTTCGTTATTCATAAAATTATAACCCATATCATCCTGATAGAGATATTGGTATGGTCTGCGTTCGATTCTGACTTCATCAAGTTTGACTCCTGCATTGAATGTCCTTTCAAGAACTCTTCCTGTTACTACGTTTTTAAGTTTCGTACGTACGAAAGCTGCTCCTTTACCTGGTTTCACATGAAGAAACTCTACTACAAAATAGTATTGTCCGTCAATGTCAATGCACATTCCATTTTTAATGTCTGCCGTTGTTGCCATTTTTTTTGTTTACTGATATGATAATTAAATTGTTGAATTCCGTTGCGCGCATTTTCCGCTGCTCTGCGGTAGAGAATCTTATTTGCTCAAAAAAAGAGGTGCAAATATCGGTATTTTCACTCAATCTTACAAATTTTAATAATACTGATACATATTAACTGAAAAGACTCAGTATATTAAATGAAACGAGCATGCTACAATAAAAACGTCCGGGTTAATAATAATCCCGGCATGCGGTGTTCCATATGGCCTTAGTGTAAAAAATAAAAATTAACATATGAAAAATTATCTGCAATAGATTTGTCATTTGAAAAAATAGTCTTACTTTTGCACGCCGAAACGTGAAGTTTTCAATCTATTGGGAGAAATAAAATTAAACAAACTATCATATGAAAAGGACATTTCAACCTTCAAACAGGAAAAGAGCCAACAAGCATGGTTTTCGTTCCAGAATGGCAACAGCAAACGGTCGCCGTGTACTTGCAAACCGTCGTGCTACCGGCCGCAAAAAACTTACTGTATCAGACGAAGAACGCCTGAGGGGTTGATCCTTTGTCAATACAAGAAATTGAAAGTAAAGATGCACTCATCTTTACTTTTTTTGTTTACAGACGTGACGTGAAGATGTTTTTTACTATTTTTGACCTTAATAAAAATATCTGCAATGAACAAAAACAGTAAATTGGTTATAAAGAATGCCATCATATTTATAGTTGTGCTTGCTATAATTATTGTTGCTGTACAATTAGGATTAAAAAAGTATACTCATCATAGTGAAGTAATAATTGTACCTGATATAACCAGTCTCAGCGTTGAAGAAGCTGCTGTTTTTATTGAGAAAAAAGGTCTGCGTTACAAAGTAGTGGATTCACTACATGTTAAGTCGCGTTTGCCCGGAACAATAATTGAGCAAAAACCTACCCCGGGCTCAAAAGTTAAACTGAACAGGTTCGTGTTTCTTACGATTAATGCCTCAAATGATGAGAAAATCGTTATGCCTGATGTTATGGATTTTTCTCAGCGTCAGGCTATGGCAACTCTGAGCGCAGTAGGTATTAATGTTGCTGATGTTGAATATGTACCTTCCGAGTTCAGGGATCTTGTACTTGACGTAAAATATAATGGCAGGGTTATACCTCCGGGGGTTCAATTACCCAGAAACTCACAGGTGACATTAGTTGTAGGTCAGGGAGATTCAAAAGGTGAAATTTTAACTCCTTCGTTGATAGGTATGACTATGGATGATGCAATTGAGAATGTTCATCAGAAAAGTCTTAATATGGGCGACCTGCACTTTGATAAAACTCCCAAAAATCCTGAAGAAGCAAAATCTTACATGGTTTACAGGCAGGATCCTAAGCAGGGAAGTCCGGTTTCTATGGGACAAAAAATAGATTTATGGATGACTACTGATGTTTCACTTATTGAAGATCAGAGTGATTTTTCTGAAGAAGATATTGAAATTTCTGAGTAAGGATAATGTTTGACAAATTTGAAGAAGATACAGATTTTCAGGAAGATAATATCTTCACTGATGAAGAAAATGATGACATTTCCGATAACGGGAGTGAGGAACTTTATGAAAAATATAAGTTCGTTGCTGATCCCGGTCAGACTTTGCTAAGAGTTGACAAATTTCTTGTTGACAGGATAACAAACGTTTCAAGAACCCGCATACAGGACGCTGCTGATGCCGGTTTTGTTTTTGTAAACGAAATGCCTGTGAAGTCAAATTACAGGGTGAAACCGGGAGATGTAGTCGTTATTAAAGTTTCCACTCCTCCCCAATATACAGATTTAATACCCGAGAATATCCCTCTTGATATAGTCTATGAGGATGAATCCGTGATGGTAGTAAATAAACCGGCGGGAATGGTAGTCCATCCCGGACATGGCAATTTCACGGGCACTTTAGTCAACGGCCTTGCCTGGTATTTCAGAGAAAATAATTTATTCCCGTCTGATGATCCGCGCCCCGGACTGGTACACCGCATAGATAAGAATACGTCGGGGTTGCTGGTAATTGCCAAAAATCCTGAATCCAAGTCAAATCTTGGCATGCAGTTTTTTAAAAAAACATCTCATAGGAAATACATTGCTTTGGTCTGGGGTACATTTGATAATCCGGTTGGTACGATTGTCGGCAATGTGGGCCGAAATCCTAAAGACAGACAACAAATGACTGTATTCCCTGATGGAAGTGCCGGCAAACCCGCAGTCACGCATTATAATCTTATTGAGAATCTTGGATATGTGTCTCTTGTAGAATGTATTCTTGAGACTGGCAGAACTCATCAGATCAGGGTACACATGAAACATACAGGACATCCCTTGTTTAATGATGAAACATACGGAGGAAGTGAGATATTAAGGGGCACAAGATTTACTAAATATACACAGTTTGTCAAAAATTGTTTTGATATTTGTCCCAGGCATGCACTACATGCTAAAACATTAGGATTTAAACACCCTGTGACCGGAAAAGATATGTTTTTTGACAGCGAGTTGCCTGAGGATATGAGATTACTTATTGAAAAATGGAGAGCGTACATTTCTAACAGAGAAGAAATATAAAAAAATGGGAAAACGAAAAATAGCTATAGTTTGCGGAGGTTATTCATCAGAAATGGAAGTCTCCCTCAAAAGTGCCAAAGGACTTTATTCTTTCATTGACAAAGATATCTATGATGTCTGGATTGTTGTGATAAGCAAAGACAGTTGGATTGTGAAACCGGAATCCGGAAAATCTGTTGAGGTTGATAAAAACGATTTCAGCTTTATGTCTGGTGACACAAAAATCAAGTTCGATTTTGCATGGATAACTATTCATGGTACACCGGGTGAAGATGGATTGCTACAGGGCTATTTTGAAATGTTAGGTATCCCTTACAGTAATTGTGGCGTTTTAGCCTCAGCAATTACATTCAATAAATTTACATGCAACCAGTATTTAAAAGGATATGGCATCCTTGTTGCCGAATCTCTGATGCTAAGGAAGGGGCAAAGTATTACAGATGATGATCTTATTTCAAAACTGGGGTTGCCATGCTTTATCAAATCAAATGTAGGAGGTTCAAGTTTTGGTACGTCAAAGGTTAAAGAAAAGGAAGAAATCAGAAGTGCAATAGAAAACGCATTTAAAGAAGGGGACGAAGTAATTGCAGAATCTTTCCTCAAGGGTACTGAAGTTACGTGTGGCTGTTATAAAACCAAATCAGTGACTCGTGTTTTGCCTGTAACCGAGGTGGTCAGTCAGAATGAATTTTTTGATTTTGATGCAAAATATAAGGGCCAGGTTCAGGAAATTACTCCTGCGAGGATACCTGATGGAACCAGAGACAGAATACAGGCCATTACATCTATGATTTATGATATAATTGGTTGCAAAGGAATTATCAGAGTGGATTACATAATTACTGAAAAAGGGATATATTTGCTGGAAGTCAATACAACTCCTGGTATGACGGAGACAAGCTTTATTCCTCAACAGGTAGCGTCAGCCGGAATGAAAATGTCATTTGTAATGCAGGAAGTGATCGAAGATAATTTTTAAGTAAAAGTATTTTTATTATGGATACCTTAAAATTTGAAGATATCAGACCATACAGGGATGAAGAAATGCCTCAGGTAATTGACAGATTATTAAATAATCCTCTGATTAGCAATTATCTGGGTTATATTTTGCCAGGTGCAAGTGCTGAAGATCTGATGGCTAAACTGAGATCATACAGGAAAATTGATGATTTTCAGAAGGATTTTATCTATAATTCTGTCAGACAGCTTGCAAATAAAACCACAAAATCCCTTGATTTATCCGGGTATAAATATCTTGACAAGAAAGAGTCTTATACATTTATCTCAAATCACAGAGATATTGTGCTGGATTCTGCTTTTCTGAATATTCTGCTGGTCGAAAAAGGACTGGATACATTTGAGATTGCGATTGGAGACAATCTTTTAATATATCCCTGGATAAGAGATATCGTCAGGTTGAACAAGAGTTTTATCGTAAAAAGAGATTTGACAGTGAGACAACAGATGGTGGCTTCAATGGAAATGTCATCATATATGTATTATGTTATAAATGAAAAAAAACAATCGATCTGGTTAGCTCAAAGAGAAGGCAGGGCAAAGGATTCTGATGACAGAACCCAGCTTAGTATATTGAAAATGTTAAATCTGGGTGGCGAAAGTAGCGTTTTGGGCAATCTTGCATCTATGAAGATAGTTCCGGTGTCAATTTCATATGAATACGATCCCTGTGATTATCTGAAAGCTAAAGAGATGCAGCTGAAAAGAGATAACCCTGATTATAAAAAATCACAACAGGATGATTTGATGAACATGCAGACCGGGATTACAGGTTATAAAGGACGGGTTTTTTTCAAGATTACTCCCTGTATTTCTGAAGAAATTGCCAAAATGGACGAGAGCATGCATAAAAACGAATTGTTTGACAAGATAGCCAATCTGATAGATACCAGGATACATACAAATTATCATTTGTATCCAGGCAATTATATTGCAGCGGACATGCTTGACGGAATGGATAATTTCTCAAACAGCTACTCTGCAAGAGAAAAGGAAAGTTTTGTAATTTATCTTGAGCAACAGCTTCAAAAGATTGATATCGAAAACAAAGATGAGAACTTCTTGAGAAAGAAGATGCTTGAAATGTACTCTAATCCATTGAAAAATAAATTAAAAGCTGAATCTGTAATTTGATTTTCACAGCAGAACATCTTTTAAAAACTGAATAGTCTAATGAAAAAGTTATATCTGTTTCTTTTGGTATTTATACCTGCAATTATAATGACCTCATGTCTTAACTGGGGCGATGATGA
>CAZCPI010000061.1:10568-13313 GCA_964500535.1 uncultured Bacteroidales bacterium | reverse complement strand
GGAAATACATTTGTGGATTCATCCACAGTCTTGATATGGAAATATTTAGTGACTCCGTTGTTGACGTTCAGCATGAAAATGCCCAGAGTGGATGGGGAAATCCAGACTCTGTCTTTGCTGTCGGTATAAATCTCCTCAATCTTAAACTTTTTGGGATCAAAAGGTCCTGATGTTACAATTTTTTCTGTTTTGAAGTTTTTAAAATCATTAACAAAGAAACCGTCATTTGAAGTTCTTATAAGTAACCGGCCATTTTTAAGATTATTAAAGCCTAAAACTTCCGACTCTGTATTTATCTTTAAAAGACTAAACTTGCCCAGAGATTTTGAGTATTTCCATATCCTTCCGTCTGCAGATCCGAAAAATATTTCTTTGTCAGACTCTATAGCAGTGTAGAAAGGTTGTCTTGATTTTTTATGAGAAGCAGCCCCTTCAAAAAAATATGTATGAGTAATATCCATTTCAGGAGATATCATGAATATTCCGTTATCTGTTAATAACCACGAATTTCCTGACTTATCTTCAAATACAGTGTTTATTTTTTTTGCAGCCTGAAATCCTGTGGCCTGAGTGAAAGATTTTACATTAAACATTGAGTCCGTAACACATATAGCTCCCTGAGATGAAATTATCCAAACCTTACCTGAAGGCATAATGGATATTGTACCAGACATCGATTTGTTGTTTTCATACCCCTTTATTTTTTGAATTCCCCAGAATCGTTCACTGACTATATCAAAGCAATGGGTATCACCATCATATGAATTAAACCATATCCTGCCGTACTTGTCAAGATCAATCTGGTCTATACGATTACTGATCATCCGGTAATTATCTCCCGGTTTAACCTTAAAATTTCTGAATTTATAACCATCAAATTTGCTCAGACCATTCCAGGTAGCAAACCACATAAAACCTTTATTATCCTGGAGCATATCCATGATGGTATATTGAGGTAATCCATCTTCAATGGAATAATGCTCAAAATGACAGGATGGTTGTGCCCTGACGGTTTGCAGAAAAATAAAGGAAGCAAAAAAAATCAAGAGTCTTTTTAGCCAAATCATGTGTTAAGATTTAAAATTTGCCTAAAAATACTTTTTTTTACTCTTTATGCCATAAAATGTCTCCCTCAAATAAGATTATCAAGCATTTTATCCCTTAATATTGGGTTTTTTATCCCTTTTTTCTGACTCTTATATTGTCTATCTTGCAGTGAAAAACCAGAAGATAATTGTTTTAATTTATAAATTCAAATCATTAGACAATAAGTATGAATCATACATTCAGAAATATCATTTTTACAATAGCTGTAATATGTTCATTTAGTGCAGGTGCAAAACAAACATATAAATATGATTATTTATATAAGAAACTGGCTTTTAATATGGATGAAGTGGAGATGCCGGTATTTCCGCAAAGGGAAGTATCGGTTATTGATTACGGGGCTGTGGGTGATGGTGTAAAGCTGAATACGGAAGCTTTTAATAAAGCCATGGAAGACCTTTCTGATAAAGGCGGTGGTACATTGATTG
This sequence comes from uncultured Bacteroidales bacterium, assembly GCA_964500535.1. Lineage (GTDB taxonomy): Bacteria > Bacteroidota > Bacteroidia > Bacteroidales > UBA1402 > UBA8389. The sequence continues at coordinate 11,778 of CAZCPI010000061.1, read as the reverse complement.
TTCCAAAAGGTGTATGGTTTACCGGACCTATAGTTTTTCAATCCAACATTAATCTTCATTTGGAAAAAGGTGCATTATTAATGTTTACTCCTGATTTTAATGCTTATCCTTTGATAAAAACTGTTTTCGAAGGTGTTGAAACCCGCAGGTGTCAGTCTCCGGTATCCGGAAGAAATCTGGTAAATATTGCGATTACAGGGGAAGGGGCAATTAATGGTTCGGGAGAAGCCTGGAGACCTTTGAAAAAGGCAAAAGTTACCGAAGCTCATTGGAAAAGCGTTGTTGCATCGGGTGGTGTACTTATGAATTCCGGCTACTGGTTTCCTTCTGAGAATTCTTTAAAAGGCGCAAAGGCAAGTGAAGAAAATTTTAATGTTCCCAAAAAACCATTAACTGATCTGGAGTGGGATTCTATCAAAGATTTCATGAGGCCGGTTATGATAAGTTTTATTAAATGTAATAAGGTATTACTGGAAGGCGTTTTGTTTGAAAACTCTCCCAGTTGGAATATTCATCCGTTTATGTGTGAAAATGTAATTCTGGACGGGGTTTTCGTTAGAAATCCGGCTTATGCTCAAAATGGTGACGGTCTTGATCTTGAGTCCTGCAAAAATGCTCTGGTCGTAAATTCAACTTTTGATGTGGGAGATGACGCAATTTGTTTGAAATCCGGCAAGGATGAGGAAGGTCGCAGACGCGGAGTCCCGACTGAGAATGTGATTGTTGACAATTGCAAAGTATTTAAAGGTCATGGCGGTTTCGTGGTTGGGAGTGAGATGTCGGGAGGCGTAAGAAATATCTCTGTTTCAAACTGTCTGTTTTTAGGTACTGACGTGGGCTTACGTTTTAAAAGTAACAGAGGGAGAGGAGGCGTTGTTGAAAATATTTTTATTGATGGGATAAGCATGTTTGACATTGTTACTGATTCTTTCCTGTTTGATCTGTATTATGGTGGAAAATCTGCTTCTGAGTCTCTGGATGATGGAGATGTAACACCAAAAGAATCCCTGTTGCCAGAGGTTTCAGAGGAAACGCCTGTTTTCAGAAATATTTTTGTTAAGAATCTTGTCTCAAGAAATGCCCGGAGAGCTATGTTTTTTAATGGTTTGCCGGAAATGAATATAAAAAATATAGTAGTTGAGAAAACTTCGATTTCTGCCAGATATGGAGCCGAGCTTTCTGAATCTGACGGTGTTGAGTTTCGTGATGT
>CAZCPI010000061.1:7725-10468 GCA_964500535.1 uncultured Bacteroidales bacterium | reverse complement strand
ATTGAAGAAGGATGGTGGGATAAGATTGTCACAAAAATTGATAAAGGTGATTATGCAGTAATTCAGTTTGCTCATAATGATGGTGCAAAAGATAAGCCTGACAGATATACAACTCCTGAAGATTATGAAAAAAATCTGATCAGAATGGTTAATGATGTCAGAAAAAAAGGAGCAAATCCAATTTTGTGTACATCAGTTATGAGAAGAAAATTTGATGATAAAGGACAAATAGTCGATATGCATGGTGTTTATCCTGAACTTACGAGAAAAGTAGCGAAAGATTTAAATGTGCCTTTGATAGATATGCAAAAACAGACTGAAGAATGGCTGGAGAGTGAAGGCGTTGACAAATCTGCCGGCTTTTTCCATCAATTACCTGCTGGAAGAAGCAATTTATTCCCTTCTGGTCTTAAAGACAATACTCATTTTAATGAAAAAGGGGCAAGGATAGCAGCAGGTTTTTTTGTTGAAGGTCTTGAAGCTCTGAATATAAAGCCTTTGGTAAGCGAAGTTAAGAAAAATTTGCCTGCCTTTGTATCTGATGTATGGTCACCCGATCTTGGTAATGGAAAGTATAAAAATCCTGTCCTCTACGCTGATTATTCTGATCCAGATGTCTGCTATGCAAATGGTTATTATTATATGGTAGCATCCAGTTTCAATTGTGCTCCAGGGCTTCCGATATTAAGGTCTGAAGATATGGTTAACTGGGAAATTGTAAATCATGCAATATACAAATTGCCACCTTATGACCACTTTGATAGTCCGAGAATAGGTTGCGGCATCTGGGCACCAGCTATAAGATATCATAATGGCAACTTCTACATTTGTTATGGTGATCCTGATTATGGTATTTATATGCTTAAAGCTAAGGAAGCTGAAGGTGTTTGGTCAAAACCAATTCTTGTCAAATCAGGCAAGGGCTTGATTGACCCATGTCCATTGTGGGATGATAATGGGAAAGTTTATCTTGCTCATGCTTATGCAGGAAGCCGTTATGGTATGAAGAGTCTTATTGTAGTGTGTGAAATGAATCCTGATGCAACTGAAGTAATCTCGGAAGATTTTCCCGTTTTTGACGGACATGATGGAAACGATACATGTGAAGGAGCTAAGATTCATAAATACAATGGCTATTATTACATATTCTTTCCTGCCGGAGGTGTGAAGGATGGCTGGCAAATGGTTATAAGATCAAAAAATATCTATGGCCCTTATGAAAGCCGCAGGATAATGGATCAGGGAAAATCCGGATTAAATGGTCCGCATCAGGGGGCATGGGTACAAACTCCATTTGGCGAAGACTGGTTTTTTCATTTTCAGGAAAAGAAACCTCTTGGCCGTGTAGTTCATCTTCAACCGATGAAATGGATAAATGACTGGCCGGTTATTGGCATCGATAAAGATGGCGATGGTTGCGGAGAACCAGTAGAAATGTATACGAAACCGAAAACAAATCAGAAGGTTAAAATTGTAAATCCTGCAGAAAGTGATGAATTCAACGATAATTTTCTTGGTAAACAATGGCAATGGTATGCAAATCCGAAACCGGCGTGGGCAGTTTTTCACAGCAATGAAGGTTTTTTAAGATTGTTCTCAGATAATCCTGTGGATGGATATAAGAATTTGCTTAATACTCCAAACTTGCTTTTGCAGAAATTTCCGGCACCTGATTTTACTGCTACAGCTAAGATAAAATTCCGGCCAAATCCTTCATCGAAAGGTGAACGTTGCGGAATGGGTATTATTGGCATGGATTATTCTGTTCTTTCTTTGCAGATGGCAGGCGGTGAATACATTTTATCCCGGATTATTTGTAAAAAAGCTGAAGATGGAGCTGAAGAATCAATAGCCGAATCTGTGAAAACTGGTACTAATGAACTTTATCTGAGAGTAACAGTAAGAAATATAAAGGAATGTACATTTAGTTACAGCACTGATGGTAAGAATTTCAAAACATTGGGCACTCCTTTCATTGCCCGCGAAGGATTATGGATTGGGTCTAAAGTGGGGCTCTTCTGCACCCGGTCTTCTTGGAAAAACGATGGAGGATGGATGGATGTGGATTGGTTCAGCATAAAAAAATAAAAATTAAATTTCTTAGTTTAATTTTAGATAAGCTTCGGGACTATTTCCCCGGAGCTTATTTTTTTGAATTTAAAATAGTACTTAATTGACATAAAATTCAACCTGAGTTTTATTTTCAAGATGTATTTTTATTGCGTTATTCTGTCAGGAATACGATTAATCTAATACCTAATATTATGAAGAAAATCTACATCGTTTTAATTTTATTAGTTACTGCATTTAATTCATTTGCAGCTTTTGTGCCTGATCCTTCAAAGTTGTACAATATAAAGCAGACCAATTCTGGCCTGGTTATAGGTGCGCTTGAAAATACACCTTGTTTACAGACTGTAAATCAGCGAAAAAGTCAGGCCTTCAGTTTTATACCTGTTGCCGGATTAACTGATACTTATTATCTGAGGAATGAAGATGGAAAATATCTTAACAAAGTTTCAACCGTTAGTTGGGACTATTGGAGTGTTACCTACGAAGATGCTCCAACGGGAAACAACTCGGAATGGGTAATTCAGGGGGAAATCACCGGTTTCAGGTTGATGTTAACAAATAACTCTAAATATCTTGCATCAGATAATACTACAAATGGAGCAGGTATTTATTGTGACAAGTTGGTAGATAATCCGAATGGATTATTTGCACTTGAAGAAGCAACTGTCAT
>CAZCPI010000061.1:4005-7625 GCA_964500535.1 uncultured Bacteroidales bacterium | reverse complement strand
AGATTTGAATTATCTGATAATAATTATACCCTGGATGTTGAAACCGGTTTTCAGTCATGTCCGGTAACTATTATTTCAAGCGGAATTAAGCAGGATATTAATGTTGCTGTTTCTAATGGTTTCACCATTGATAAAACAGTTGTAACACCTAAGGAGTTGAAAGACAATGGTGGCAAATTTAACGTAAGGATAAGTACTAAATCTGCAACAGGAACAACCGGAACTGTTATTTTCTCAAAGGGGACTACACCTATTGATACAGTAAATGTAAAAGCTGTTAATGTAACTAATCGCTACTGTATTGAAAACAGGTCTGCAGCCGGTCTTGCTTTAGGAAACCATTCCAAAGTCAATGCTCCTGCTCTAGCGGTAAAAACAGATGATGTTTCTCAGAAATTTATTTTACGCAGTGTTAATCCGGGAGTAAATGACAGCCTCTACTACATTATTCAGGATGGAGATTATAAGTTTATGAAGAAATCCCCTGATAATGGCTGGGATGTAATATTCGGCGGTCAGTCTGATGAAGCTAAATGGAGACTCAACCATCAGGAAGGTGGGGCCTATACCATCATCACAAATGTATTAACAGGTAAGGATCTTGGTACTGATGATGTTATTGCAGACAGCAGACTCTGGGATGACAAGACTTTTGTTGCAAGTCCTACAGCAAAGCCTTATTGCGAATGGAAATTTACTGAAATACCTATGGCTCTCGAAAGAACTAATACTAACACTTTAAAGGCTTTTGTAACCGGAAATTTTGTTAATATTAAAGGAACTGTTGCAGGTGAAAATGTCCTGGTATATAACATATATGGTCAAAAAGTTATGCAGGTTAAGGCTGAATCTGATCTGACTGCTTTTAGTATTAATAACGGTATTTATATCATTAAAGTAAAAGACTCAGTATTGAAGATTGTTAAATGATAGTTATATAAAAATTCCTGACTACTTGCAGTTGGGTTGATTACATGGTTAATGATTAGAAATGGTTGGAGCTCCGGGATTCAGATTCCGGAGCTCTTTTTTAATGCGCCATGCATGGCGCACCAAAAATTATAGGAAAACTATTAATTTTCCTACTACTCGATTACTTGTTTGAGGTAAAAAAATTATTTACCCGATTGAACTAAAGTGTGATCTTATATTTTCTGCCATTACATTTACCAGCCTTTGTCTGGCTTCAATAGAAGCCCATGCAATGTGTGGTGTTAGCAAGAGTTTATTATTCAGGTTATTATCAAGAAATGGATGGTCTGAAGGTAATGGCTCATCAACAAAAACATCAATAGCAGCTCCTTTTATCCGGTTTTCAGCCAAAGCTTTTGCCAGATCTCTTTCATTTACAATACCTCCTCTGCCTACGTTAACAATTATAGCATCCGGTCGCATCATGCAGATTTTTTCATAATCAATCAGGTTTTGAGTGAGACTGTTAAGAGGTGAATGAATTGATATAATATCACATTTTGAAACCAGATCTTCCAGGCTTTCCCGGCGATATGTTTTATCGTCATTATTGCCCGATGTTGAATAGTAACTTATGTCAGCTTTAAATGATGCTGCAATCTCCGCTACTCTTTTTCCTATATTGCCTAGTCCAATTATACCCCATTTTTTTCCACTGATTTCATTGAATGGCACCCCGTGATGGGTGAACAGATTGCTTTGAGAATACAATCCACTCTTCACATAGTTATCGTAATAACTAAACTTTCTGAATAATTCGAAAACCATGGCAAATGTCATCTCGGCAACACTGTCGGTTGAGTAGTTTTCCACATTTTTTACGGGTATTCCTTTATCTCCGGCAGCTTCTAAATCCACATTGTTCATTCCGGTAGCTGAAATGCATATCAACTTCAGTTTTGGCAATAAATTAATTTCAGGTTTCATCAACCTGAATTTGTTGACTATTATAACGTCAGCATCAATACATCTTTCATAAAATTCCTCAGGTGAAGTGTAGTCATATAAAGTAAGTTTGCCAAGATTTGAAATAGGAGAGAAGTCAACATCACCATTTGATTTGGCATCCAGAAAAACAATATTTGGTTTCATAATTTGCAATTTTTGTCAATTTATAAAAATATTAAAAAGTATTGGATTTGCCATTTGGTTTAAATGGAAAACAACTGAAAATTGATTGAGGGAAATCTGATTACAGATGTATTTATTTTATTGATAGTTATAAATAAAAAAAGCCCGTATTGTAATATACAGGCTTTTAAAGTTCAGTCGGGGTGACTAGATTCGAACTAGCGACCACACGCCCCCCAGACGCGTACTCTAAACCGGGCTGAGCTACACCCCGAACTTTTGCGATGCAAATTTAGCGATTTTTGCGGTAATTGACAATCTGCAGCTCATGATTTTTACGATTATAATATAAGTTAAACTGTATAATCGGGGCCTTTAAATTAATAATGAGAGCATTAATTAAGCGGAAAAATCAATAAAATAAACACATCCAGCGTTATTTCAACTGCCGGTGGAGAACATATAGAAGTCAAGCATCTCTTCTATTGTTTTCTTGTCAACTGTCTGATCAAGCCAGATGTCACCAATATCAGAAAGCAGAGTAAAGTTAATTGCGTCACCTTCATTCTTCTTATCATGAGTCATGGCTTCAATCAGATAATCATAATCGTTGCATGAAATAGGGTAGACGCCATACTCTTCTTTAATAAAAGTAATAAGCTGTTGTAAAATCTTGTTTGAAAACCTGAATTTTTTATATGAAAGGAATAGTTCACAAATAAGGCCCCATGCAACGGCATATCCGTGTAAAACAGGTTCCTCCCTTTTGTGAGACAAGCTTTCAAAGGCGTGCCCTGCAGTATGTCCAAGATTTAACGCTTTACGGAGGCTTGTTTCTTTAGGGTCCTTTTGCACAATATCATTTTTGACTTCAACAGATTTTCTGATAGCAACTAAAAAAGATTTACTGTCAGGATTGTCCAGGTTAAGTTTCAGCAAATCTTCAAAGTAATTAACTTCTGAGAGTAATCCGTGTTTGAGCATCTCAGAATATCCGGATAAAATATTTTTTTTATCCAGAGTTTTCAGAAAGCCTGAATAAAAAATAACAGCTTTTGGCATGTTAAATGCTCCGATCTCATTTTTAAGGCCATTAAAGTTTATTCCGGTTTTACCTCCGACAGCTGCATCAACTGCAGCGAGAACCGTAGTAGGAATATTGATAAAGTCAATACCTCTTTTAAATGTTGAGGCAGCGAAACCTCCTAAGTCAGTAATCATCCCTCCACCAAGATTAATCAATACAGATTTTCTGGTAGCTTTATTTTTGCTTAAAAAAGACCACAAGCTACTGACGCTGTCAATATTTTTATTCTCATCACCTGAAGGTAGAGTGAAAAATTGTGCATGAAATAAACAATCAAAATCTTTAATTAGTGGGAAACATAATTTTTCAGTGTTGCTGTCACATAGTACAAAAATCTGAGATGGTGAGTATTGTTTCAGTGTTTTCGCCAGGTCTTCTTCAATTTTATCTGTAAAAATTATTTTCGTTGGATTCATGACAGGATTTTGATTAGTTTTCGCAAAGATATAATTTTCAAACCTTTTTTGCATATTTGCAATTGATTGGATAA
>CAZCPI010000061.1:0-3905 GCA_964500535.1 uncultured Bacteroidales bacterium | reverse complement strand
TTGCACATTTCTTTGATTCGTGGTCTGAATTTTCAAGGTTTCTTTTTGATTCAGTATATGTTATCACTCTTGTGAGTGCAATACTTGTAGTTGTGCTTGATAACAGAAATCCGGTCAAAACGATTTCATGGATACTTGTGCTTATTTTCCTGCCATATATAGGGATTATATTATATGTTTTTTTCGGACAGAGATACAGGAAAAAAAAGATTATCTCCAAAAAAAGTATTCGCAGGATAGAAAATAATCCGGCTTATCTTTATGAAGAGCTGAATATGGAGAGTTATCCTGAAAACTGTACAAATATTATTGAACTGCTAAGAAGTAACAATTATCATCCTGTTTTTTCCGGAAATGATATACGGCTGTTCAATAATGGAAAAGATAAATTTTCTTCTTTGTTTGAAGATATTCGTAATGCCAGAAAACATATTCATATCGAATACTATATAATTGAACAATCAAAGATTGGCTATGAGTTGCAGGCTCTTCTCATTGAAAAAGCTAAAAACGGTATTGAGGTTAGAATTATATATGATGATATCGGCTCCTGGCGTACAAAAAAATCTTTTTTTCAGGAGATGAAAGATGCCGGTATACAGGTTTATCCATTCCTGAAAGTACTCTTACCTTATCTGTCGCCAAAATTCAATTACAGGAATCACAGGAAAATTGTAGTTATTGACGGTGAAATCGGATATACAGGTGGTATGAATGTAGCTGACAGATATGTATATGGCACAAAATACGATAACTGGCGTGATAGTCATATAAGGATACAGGGTAAGGCTGTATATGGTCTTCAAACAGCATTTCTTATAGATTGGTTTTTTGTAAGCCGGCAGATGCTTACTTCCAAATTTTATTTTCCCGATTTGAAGATTTTTGGAAATACTTTGGTTCAGATAGCAACTAGTAGTCCTGATACTGACTGGGAAGGGATAATGCAGGCAATTTTTTCAATGGTGAATGGAGCTAAAAAGTATGTTTATTTACAGACTCCGTATTTTCTTCCTAATGAAAGTCTGCTTACTGCTATGCAAACGGCAGCTTTGAGTGGCGTTGACGTACGATTAATGGTGCCTCAGGCAACTGATACTCCTGTTACTGCAAAGGCAATGAATACTTATTTTACCGAAATTATGGAATCAGGAGTTAGGGTATTTATGTATCAAAAAGGATTTCTTCATTCAAAAACCGCAGTTGCTGATGATATGGTTTCTACCGTTGGTTCAACAAATTTTGATTACAGAAGTTTTGAACTTGATTTTGAAGTCAATGCATTTGTTTATGATGAAGACTTTGCGTTAAAAATGAAAAATGTTTTTCTTGAAGATTTAAAAGATTGTATCGAAATAGATCCTGTGAAGTGGTCAGGCAGACCAAAAACAGTTAAATACATTGAATCAATATGCAGGTTGTTCGGGCCTATGCTGTAACGGTTTCATTATTAAAAAAGCTGAAGTTTACGCTCCCGTAAGACCGTTTTTCGATGAAACCGGTTGTTTTTGTAAAGTCGGTTTTTGAAGAATGTTCTACTATAAGTAAACCTTCATCAGCAAGAATACCTGAATTTAAAATCAGCTCAGGAATTTTCGGAAGATCTTTGTCCGCATATGGTGCATCTGCAAAAATCACATCAAATTTCTGACGGGTCCCTGAAATAAATTTATATGCATCTCCTTGTATTACAATTATATCTTCACCAAGTTTTGCCGCTACTTCTCTGATAAATTTTACATGAGGGGCATATTGTTCGATACATGTAGCACCGGATGCTCCCCGTGAAATAAATTCAAATGCGATGCTGCCGGTACCGGAAAACAAATCCAGGATATTTATATCTTCAAAATCTATTTTGTTGTTCAGAATATTAAATAGCCCTTCTTTGGCAAAATCCGTAGTTGGTCTTGCTTTAAGATTTTTAGGCAGTTCAAATCTTCTTCCTTTATATTTACCGCTGACTATTCGCATAGATTTCAGAATGTTATAGTGTTTTCCAAATAAGGCGTATATTTTGCAAATACAAGATTATTTAAATATGGCTTCAGATTTTTATTTATCATTTCGTTCTTATCGGCATCTCCACAAAGAAATGTAACTGTTTCGATTGGATTGAAACACAACTGATCCATGCTTCTTAATAAATAATAGACAATATCTTCCGTAGAATGAATCTTGTAGTTATTAGCAAAAACCAATCCTGAAGAGTTGGATGCGAATAATTGCAAACTACCTCTGTGCAGGGATACAAGCATCACCGGTTTAGAATTTTCGGCTGAATATGAAAGAATCCATTCAGCAAGTGTGAATGAATTACTGTAAAGTTTGAACTTCTGAAACAAGCTTTTATAGCATTCATATCTGTCTGAGTTAACGCCATAACAAATGATTTGTTTACTATCACTTAAGTGGCTTGAAAACAAGATTTCGTTGTTAAGAGGTTTATGAGCAAAATCAAACAAAGTCTTAATCTGTTGATCATCATCAATTTCAAGAGGTAAAATTGAAAATCTGTCAGTGTGTTCATAAATTTTTACAGTGACAGGATTATTTGAAAGCCATCCTTTTTCTTTAATAAAACTTTCAAATAAATCAGGGAATTCAATGATGGCATTTATTTTTAGTGTATAATCCCGAATACCTTCTGAAGAGGTGTGAAAAAAAACAAATCCATCCGGATATGAAAGGATGGACAAGCTGTTAATGTTGGGTTCAGGCATGGGAATTCGTTATTTATACCGGGTAAAATTAGTAAATGAAATTCATTCCTGCTACATTTGGTTGTAAATTTGTAATTTTTCATGACCCAAAAACAACTTGCTGAAACCATATCAGGTTTTTTCCCTTTTGATCCTACCGGGGACCAGATTATTGCTCTCGATAAGCTGGCATTTTTCATGCTTAATTCAGATGAACAGCAGGTTTTTGTTTTAAAGGGATATGCCGGTACGGGAAAAACAACTCTTGTAAGTGCATTAATCAGGTATCTTGACAACATCCATACAGGATATGTTTTATTGGCTCCTACCGGCAGAGCTGCAAAAGTTCTTGCTTCTTACAGTGGTCATCATGCGTTTACAATCCACCGGAAAATTTATCGTAAAGCTGTTGTTGGTGATGAGGGCGGTTTCGCTGTAAATTATAACAAACATAAAGATACTTTTTTCATTGTTGATGAGGCTTCGATGATATCCGATACTTCAGGTGAACAATTTGTTTTTGGTAGCGGTCATCTGCTTGAAGACTTGCTTGAATATGTTTATACCGGTGAAAATTGCAGGTTGATTCTTTTAGGTGATACTGCTCAGTTGCCTCCGGTGGGTCAGGCTGTAAGTCCGGCTTTAGATAAGTCTCATTTGAAATTGTCAGGATTTGATGTCGTTGAGGTTGAGCTTAAACAAGTTGTCAGACAGTCTGAAGATAGTGGGATATTGGATAATGCAACATCTTTGAGGGAATCGATCAGATTCGATGAAGTAAAGGCTTTACCAAAAATAAGAATCAATAAGACGGATGTAATCAGATTGTCAGGAGATGAGTTAAGTGAAAAACTTTCGGCTTCATTCAGTCGTGTTGGTATTGAAGAAAGTAAGATAGTCTGTCCTACTAATAAAAGAGCCGTACTTTTTAATAAGGGTATAAGGAATACCGTATTGTTTAAGGAAGAAATGGTTACTTCCGGAGAATTGCTTATGGTAGCCAAAAACAATTATCTGTGGTCTGAAAAATATCCCGAGATACCATTTATAGCGAATGGAGACCTGGTGGAGGTCATCAGGATAAGAAAGCAATATGAAATGTATGGTTTGAAATTTGCCGATATGGAGATAAGATTTCCTGAGTATGAATGGGAGCTTGAAGCCAGAATTTTACTTGATTCATTATTCGCTGAAGCTCCTGCT
>CAZCPI010000060.1:6891-13491 GCA_964500535.1 uncultured Bacteroidales bacterium | reverse complement strand
GTTGTACCGGTAACTTCGGGAAATATGACGTTAAAGGATGCGACAAATGAAGCCATGAGAGACTGGTGTTGCAATCCTTCTGATACATTTTATATTATTGGAAGTACAGTTGGGCCACATCCGTATCCTGATATGGTAGCAAGATTCCAGTCAATAATAAGCAAAGAAATTAAAACTCAGCTACTTGAAAAAGAGGGACGTGATTACCCTGACTACTTAATTGCATGTATAGGAGGAGGAAGTAATGCTGCGGGTGCTTTCTATCATTTTCTTGATGAAACCAGAACAAAGCTTATCGCGGTTGAAGCTGCCGGTAAAGGTATTGATACAGATGAGACGGCGGCTTCCATTTTGCGGGGGAAAACAGGTATTTTGCATGGTTCAAAAAGCCTGATTATGCAGACTGAAGACGGGCAGATTATCGAGCCGTATTCTATATCAGCCGGACTCGATTATCCGGGTGTAGGCCCGATTCATGCAAATCTGGCCAGAAAAGGGAGATCTGAAGTACTAGCTGCTACTGATGATGAGGCATTATCTTCTGCCTTTGAACTGACTTCGCTGGAAGGTATCATTCCTGCTTTGGAAAGTTCACACGCGCTTGCTGCATTGAAAAAGCTAAAATTTAAGAAAGACGACATTGTTGTTATTAATGTTTCCGGTAGAGGAGATAAAGATATGGATACATATATCAGGTTTTTTAATTCGAATAATAAATAAAATCATGGAATACTCAATTAAAACAATATCACGCCGTTTACTGGCAGATTTGCAGACTCCTGTAAGTATATATCTGAAATTAAGAGATATATATCCAAATTCAGCCCTCCTGGAGAGTTCTGATTATCATGGTGGAGAAAACAGTTTTTCATTTATTGGCTTTAAACCTGTTGCTGAATTTTCACTGGAGAACAATAATATAAAAGAGTCCTTTCCTGACGGTAAAAAAGTTGTTACTGAAATTTGTGATGCTATCAATGTTCCTGATCGTTTTGAAAGTTTCATTAAGTCATTCAGAGTAAAAAAGGATGAAAACAAATCCGGTTTCAACGGATTGTTCGGATATACATCTTTTGAAGCTGTCAGGTATTTTGAAAACGTGAAAATGGAAAGTAAGTCCCCTGATGGTTCTGATGTTGCTGATTTAAGATATATACTTTACAAATTTATTATATGTATCAATCACCACAAAAATGAGCTTACTATCGTGGAAAACATTTTTAACGGTGATGACAGTTCAATGGAAGAAGTGTTGGCGCTGCTTGATAACCGGAATTTTGCCTCTTACAACTTTAGTATTGAAGGTGAAGAAATATCAAATATTTCTGACGAAGAATATATGAAAATGGTTTCAGCCGGGAAGAAGCATTGTTACAGAGGTGATACATTTCAGATTGTATTGTCAAGACGCTATTCTCAAAAATATTCAGGAGATGATTTCAAGGCTTACAGGGCATTGAGGTCTGTTAATCCATCACCTTATCTGTTTTATTTTGATTTTGGGTCATACCGTATTTTTGGTTCATCTCCTGAAGCTCATTTGGTTGTAAAGAAAAATAAAGCATATATTGATCCTATCGCCGGTACTTTTAAAAGGACAGGTGATGATGAAAAAGATCTCCAGCTTGCTGAAGAACTAAGAAGAGATCCCAAAGAGAATGCTGAACATGTCATGCTTGTCGATCTTGCCCGTAATGACCTGAGCAGAAATACCAATAATGTCAGACTGGAAATCTTTAAGGAAATTCAATATTATTCACATGTTCTTCATATGGTTTCAAGAGTCAGCGGAGAACTTCAGGAAGGTACAAACGTATTCAAATTATTTGCTGATACTTTTCCAGCTGGTACTTTATCGGGAGCGCCAAAGGTCAGGGCACTTGAATTAATTAATCATATTGAACCGCATTCACGCGGTTTTTATGGTGGATGCATTGGCTATATAGGTCTTAACGGTGACTTTAATCAGGCTATTACTATCAGGTCCTTTCTGAGTAAAAACAATGTTTTGTATTATCAGGCCGGTGCTGGTATAGTAGCAAAGTCTGTTGAAGAAAGTGAACTCCAGGAGGTGAATAATAAGCTGGCTGCATTGAAGATGGCTTTGGATATGGCTACTACTCTAAAAAACTAATAAAATGAGAATACTTGTTTTTGACAACTATGATTCGTTTACTTACAATCTTGTGCATCTGATAAGAGAAGTAAGTGATGCAAGTATTGATGTAATCAGAAATGATAAGCTCAAACCGGAAGATGCTGCTGTTTATGATAAGATAGTATTATCTCCCGGTCCTGGTATACCTTCGGAGGCAGGGCTTCTGCTGGATCTTATAAAAATGTATGCATCAACAAAAGATATTCTGGGCGTTTGTCTGGGACATCAGGCAATCGCCGAGGCTTTTGGCGCCAAACTTATTAATCTGGATGATGTGCATCATGGTCTGGCTGAGAATGTTCACAAGATTGCATTTGATCCTTTATTTGAGGGGCTCGATGAAACTTTTGAAGTGGGACGGTATCATTCCTGGATAGTAAGCAGGGAAAATCTTCCTGAGTGTTTTGAAATAACTTCTATAGATGATCAAAATCAGATTATGTCTTTCAGGCATAAAGAATACAGGTTGCATGGGGTACAATTTCATCCTGAGTCTGTGCTTACTCCTCAGGGCAAAATAATCATGAAAAACTGGCTGGAGCTTTAATGCTATAATCTTGGTTTATAAACTTTTATAATGTAAACTTTTATTTGGAAATGCAATGAAACAAATTTTAAACAGATTATTTGAACATCAGTATCTTACAACTGATGAGGCTGCAGATGTGATGTATAACATAGGTTCAGGGAAGTATAATGAAAATCAGATAGCGGCATTTATCAGTGTCTTTCTGATGAGAAGTATTACTATCGAAGAGCTTTCAGGATTTCAAAAATCACTTCTTGAACTTGCAATCAATGTTGATTTATCAGAATATAATCCAATCGATATAGTTGGTACAGGGGGTGATCAAAAAAATACTTTCAATATTTCAACATTGAGTTGTCTTGTCCTGGCCGGTGCAGGTTACAAAGTGTGCAAACACGGCAATTATGGTGCGACTTCGGTTTCAGGATCTTCAAACGCGATGGAGCAACACGGAGTAAAATTTACTTCAGACAAGAATATTTTAAAGAAATCTATTGAAGAAACCAATCTGGTTTATCTGCATGCTCCGCTTTTTAATCCGGCTATGAAAACAGTTGCTCCCATAAGAAAAGCCCTTGGTGTAAAAACCTTCTTCAATCTGCTTGGTCCGCTGGTAAATCCTGCAAGACCTAAGAAGCAGTGTCTGGGTGTTTATAATCTTAAAATGGCAAGACTGTACGAATACATTTATCAGAAGAATGGTGTTGACTTTGCTATTGTACATAGTCTTGATGGTTATGATGAACTTTCGTTAACCGGCGATATGAAAATTGTCAGAAACGACAGTGAGTTGGTTTTGAAACCTGAAAATCTTGGTTTTGAACCAGCTGATGAAATTGAATTATTTGGTGGAGAAACCGTAAATGAGGCCTCTGCATTGTTTGACAGAATACTTGAAAATCGTTGTACGAAGTCTCAGAAAGATGTGGTTCTGGCAAATTCGGCGATTGCAATTCAGATATCAGAACCCGGAATGTCATTTGCTGATGCAGTTTCAGTAGCCCGGGAATCATTGGAAAGTGGAAGAGCTTTAAATAATTTCAAAAGATTTATCGAAATAAATTCATGATAATGGGCACTATTCTTGATAAAATCATAGCAAATAAGCGCAGGGAGGTTGCAATTATGAAGCAATCTGTTCCTTTGGAGCATGTCAGGAATCTGTCAAAAGGATTAAGTTGTGGTAAATCAATGAAACAGTCTTTGCTTGATTCCGATACAGGTATAATTTCAGAAATTAAAAGAAAATCGCCTTCACTTGGTTTCATCAAGGAGTTTGCTGATGTTGAGATAATAGCAAGGCATTATGATCTGGCAGGATGCAGTGCAATCTCAGTATTGACTGATAATGTTTTTTTTGGTGGCAGTATTAACGACCTGAAAATAGTGAAGGCAAATGTGAGATGTCCGGTTTTGAGAAAGGATTTTATGATTGATCCCTATCAGATATACCAGTCAAAGATCCTTGGTGCTGATACTATACTATTGATTGCTTCCGCTCTGACTCTCGATGAAGCCTATGATTTGGGAGCTCTGGCTAATGATCTTGGGATGGAGGTCTTGCTGGAAATACATGATGAAACCGAGCTTGACTATATCAGCAGATATACTGACATGGTTGGAGTGAATAACAGAAATCTTAAGACTTTTGTAACTGATGTAAGTACATCATATTCATTGGTCGATATGATTCCTTCAGATAAGGTGAAAGTATCAGAGAGCGGTTTGAGCAATCCTGAAACTGTCAAAGAATTAAGAAAAGCTGGTTTCAGAGGCTTTTTGATGGGAGAGAGATTTATGAAAGAAGATATTCCGGGAGAGGCTTTGGCTGTTTTTATAGATAAACTAAAGTCAGGTGATGAAGCTTAAAGTCTGCGGGATGAAGTATCCTGAAAACATTCAAAGGGTTGCTGAAGTTCATCCTGATTACCTTGGTTTTATATTTTATAGAAAGTCACCAAGATTTACGGATAAACCGGAGCCGGAAATTATCAGTTTGCTAAAAAGTAAAAACATTGAGCCTGTAGCTTTGTTTGTAGATGAAAATCCTGAAATGATCAGGTATGTTGCAAAAATAACAGGTTTCAGTACAGTGCAATTGCATGGCACTGAGTCTCCTGAATTGTGTTTGCAATTAAAAAATGAAGGTTTCAAAGTGATTAAAGCAATTCCGGTTGCTGAAACCAGGGATATTGAAAAATGCAGTACATATGAAGGATGCTGCGATTATTTTTTGTTTGATACGAAAACTGATGTAAAAGGAGGTTCAGGTAAAAAGTTTGACTGGAGTATGCTTAGTAAATATAAAGGTACTACACCTTTTTTTCTGAGTGGAGGTATAGGACCGGCTGATGTACTTGAGGTCAAAGCATTTAATCATCCATATTTATATGCGATTGACATAAACAGCAGGTTTGAAACCGCTCCGGCAGTTAAGGATGCCTGTTTGATACAAATATTTAAAGACTTTCTGGAAATTTAAAATTTAAACGATATGCAAAACAGAATAAAAGAATTGTTTAGTAAGAAGAGCTCTGAAATTCTTTCAGTATATTTTACTGCCGGTTATCCTAAGATTGATGATACTCTGCCGGTATTGAAAGAGTTACAAAATAAAGGTGTTGATATGGTGGAAATCGGTATACCTTTTTCGGATCCTATGGCAGACGGACCAGTTATCCAGAATAGTGGTAATGTTGCCCTGAAGAATGGTATGTCCCTCAAAAAACTTTTTGAACAGCTAGAAAATTTACGTGAAGAAGTAAAGATACCGGTTATATTAATGGGTTATCTGAATGTTGTGATGCAGTATGGATTTCAGAACTTTTGTAAGGATTGTGTAAGATGCGGAGTTGATGGTTTGATATTACCTGATCTGCCGATGAAAGATTATCTTGAGGAATATAAGGAGATTATGGATTCATACGGGCTTTCCTTGATTCTTTTGGTTACTCCAGAAACTTCAAATGAAAGGATAAGGGAAATTGACGAGAATACTGACGGTTTCATCTATCTGGTTTCTTCGGCTTCAATAACAGGGGCTCAAAAGAGTTTTGATGAAAGCCGTAAAGCTTATTTTAAAAGAATAAATGGTATGAATTTGAAAAACAAATGTATGATAGGTTTCGGTATATCCAACAAGGCTACTTTGCAGTCTGCATTTGAAAATGCATCAGGAGCAATTATCGGAAGCCGTTTTATCGAGTGCCTGGGAACTCAACCTTCTATTCCCGATGCTGTGAATGCTTTACTTGATGGTTTGAAGAAATAAACGATTCTTATTATTTTGGATTTTTGCTGCAACTCAAAAGTTTTGTCTGATTTTATGGGTTAAGTTCCGTAAATCCTTTTTTTCGTTTGTATGGTTTCACCTGAGACGATTGAGCCTGATTATTGTTACACGTGGAATGTGATTTTTATTGTTTTTTTATATTTAAGGCTTTGGGGATGTGCTTAATATGAAATCATGTTAAATCCATTCACAAAACAGGTATGTTAAGGAAACAAATTGGATTTTTTTTAGTCTATTTGTTAAAGGGAACTCATAAAGGTATAATCTATCTTAAATATTGAAGAATATGAAAACATTTTACACACTATCAATCTCGATATTATTTCTGGCTTCTTCCATGGTTAGTTATGGTCAAAGAAGGGATGGAAACGACAGGGGCGAAAAGGCCCGCACTGAGAGGAAATCAAATGCTGAAAAGAGCAGCAAAGCGAGTGAAAGAAGAGAAGCTTCTTATAATAAAGAAAGTCGCAGGTCAGAAAAAGCAGATTCGCGAAAAGAGTCTGAAAGCCGTTCAAAAGAAATTCAAAAGCAAAACGAAGAGCGTGCAGGTGAAGTCCGCAAGAATAATGAAAAACGTGCAAGTGAAGTCCGCAGGGCAAACGAGGAACGTGCAAGCGAAAT
>CAZCPI010000060.1:0-6791 GCA_964500535.1 uncultured Bacteroidales bacterium | reverse complement strand
AACGTGCAAGCGAAATCCGCAGGGCAAACGAGGAACGTGCAAGCGAAGTACGCAAAGCTAACGAGGAACGGGCCAGTGAAATCCGCAGGGCAAATGAGGAGCGTGCAAGTGAAATCCGCAGGGCAAACGAAGAACGGGCTAAAGAAATTCAAAAGTCTAATGAACAATCACGAGGAAATGTAGGTAACCGAAATGAAGAATCTCGTTCTGGAGTCAGATCAGGAAATTTTGACAGAAGTAATGAATCTAGAGGCTCTTATGGACGTGAAGAAGTCGTAAGCCGTGAAAATGCACCTGAAATGCGTTCAGGTAATAGTTCACAAAGGGGAGGACGTAACGAAGGGAATAATAATTACGGAGAAAACAGAGGTTTAAGATCCGGAGATGGTAATGTTGTTGATGGAAATAGAGCTGGAAGATCTCAGGGAGGAGTTTCTTACGGAGATAGCAGAGGTGGCAGACCCGACAGAAATCCGGAACTAAGAGGTGAGCAGTTTGTTAAGCACAATGGAGTAACATATATGCTTCCAAAATATGATAGAAACAGGGATAAGAGATTCAGATATGATCATGAAAGATGCAGGTTGTGTTTTGGTATTGGATTTCTTTTTAGTCATGATGGACTTCACAGACACAGATGCACAGTATGCCATGGTCACGGTTTCTCTGTAGGATATTACAGCAGAATGAATGAGTTTTGTCCTTTATGTTTTGCCAGAGTTTGGTCTAATGCTCATTCAAGATACAGTACAGATGAATCTATAGCAAGGATGGAAACCAATCAGCTGTCAGTGGTTTTAGATCTTTCTGACCGTCAGGCAAATCGTATTTACAGGATTAATCTGAGATATATAAGACATATGCGTTATGGTGATATTCAATATGAAATGCAGTTGAGGGACAAGGATATCCTGGATGTTCTGAATCGCTGGCAGCAGGAAAGATATCTTGATTATCTGAGTAATCTTGACAACAGGGATCTTTGCGATCATTGTTTCGAATTAAGGTGAGTACATTTTTATAACTATTTACCAGAATAAAAAAGTAATTTACCGACAGCAATAAACTTTTTTAATTTTCATAAGTCAAATTAGCAAATCGCAAGTTGTTTATATTAAAATCTATTATTATGAAAAAAATTGCTGTTATTGCTATCGCATTATTTACTTTAGGTAGTGTTGGTTTTGCTCAACCCGGACAGGGTGGTCAGGGTGGTCGCATGAGCCGTTCTGCTACTGAAAGAGCTCAGAATGAAACTCTTAATTTGGTAAAAGCTTTGAGTCTTGATGTTGAACAAACCGGAAAGATCCTTGAAATCAACAAGAAATATGCTGTTCAGGATTCTATAAGAATGGTTGAAATGCGTAACCAGGGAGGTCAGCCGGATTTTCAGGCTCTCAGAGAACAGATGCAAAAAAATGAAACTGCAAAAGCTGCAGAAGTTACTGCTTTGTTGAAACCTGATCAGATTGAAAAATTCAAGAAATATCAGGAAGAAAGAGCTCAAAGAAGACAAGGTATGGGTGGCCAGGGACGTCCTCAGGGTGGCCCACAAGGTGGTCCTCAGGCTCAATAATTGAAATTTTTAGTAGACAAAAATAGGTTTCTTAGGTATTTAGATTAAAGGGGTGATTTTTAAAAAAATCACCCCTTTGTAATTATAATAACCTGTTTATTCTTTCAGGAGTTGTTCTAATTACATTTAATGTTATTAAAACAAAGCATATCTTCTTTGACATCAACATGTATTTTGCTACCCGGGTTAATTTTCTGACTGATAATCTGTTTTGAGAGCTCGTTTAGCAGATTTTTTTGGATTGCCCTTTTAATGGGACGTGCACCAAACTGAGGGTCAAATCCTGCAGATGACAGCCAGTCGATAGCGGTTTCGCTGAAATCCAGTAAAATGTTGCCTGCCTCAAGTTGTTTCATAACATTATCAAGTTGAAGTTTGACAATCTTCCTGATTTCTTGTTTAGTGAGCGGGGTAAACATTATAAGATCGTCAATCCTGTTTAGAAACTCAGGTCTAATAGTCTGTTTCAATAACTCAAAAACAGTATTTCTGGTCTTTTCGATAATATCTTCCCTGTTAAACTCATTGATCTTTTCAAAGTTTTCTCTGATAAGCGATGATCCAATATTGGAAGTCATTATAATAATTGTATTCTTGAAGTTTACAATTCTGCCTTTATTATCAGTAAGCCTTCCATCATCGAGCACCTGCAGCAAAACATTGAATACATCCGGATGAGCTTTTTCAATTTCATCAAAGAGTACAACTGAATATGGTTTATGCCTTATTGCTTCAGTTAGTTGGCCGCCTTCATCATAACCTACATATCCCGGAGGCGATCCAATCAGTCTGGTTACTGAAAATTTCTCCTGATATTCAGACATATCGATCCTTGTCATCTTATTTTCGTCGTCAAATAAGTAATCTGCAAGAGCTTTTGCAAGTTCTGTCTTACCAACTCCGGTAGTGCCAAGAAAAATGAATGAACCAATAGGTCTTTTGGGATCCTGTAGTCCTGCACGGCTTCTCCTTACTGCATCTGAAACGGCTGCAATTGCCTCTTCCTGACCGATTACTCTTTTATGTAATTCATCTTCCAAATTGAGTAATTTATCCTTCTCACTTTGCATCATTTTACTTACAGGAATTCCTGTCCATCGTGAAACCACATCTGCAATATCTTCCTCGTCAACCTCTTCTTTAATCATAGGATTATCACCCTGCATTTCATGAAGTTTATTTTTAACCTGTTCGATAGTATTCTGGGTTTCCTTTATCTTGCCATACCTGATTTCTGCGACCTTCCCATAGTCGCCTTCTCTTTCGGCCTTTTCGGCTTCAAACTTAAGATTCTCGATATCAATCTTGCCTTGCTGAATCTTATTAATGAGGTCTTTTTCTGATTTCCATTTTGCTCTTAATTTGCTTTCTTCCTCTTTGAAATTGGCTATCTCTTCATTAAGCTGAGAAAGCTTGATGGTATCATTTTCCCTTTTGATTGCTTCACGTTCAATTTCCAGTTGCTTTATGTTTCTTTCGATTTTGTCACGTTCTTCAGGAACAGAATCAACTTCCAGCCTAAGCTTAGCTGCGGCTTCATCCATCAGGTCAATCGCCTTATCCGGAAGAAACCTGTCTGATATATACCTCGATGAAAGCTCAACGGCTGCAATAATTGCATCATCTTTAATCCTGACTTTATGATGGTTCTCATACCTTTCTTTTAATCCTCTCAATATAGAAATTGTACTGGCTTCATCAGGTTCATTAACCATTACTATCTGGAAACGGCGTTCAAGCGCTTTGTCTTTTTCAAAATACTTCTGATATTCGTTTAGAGTTGTTGCACCAATAGCTCTTAACTCGCCTCTTGCCAGAGCCGGTTTAAGAATATTTGCCGCATCCATACCGCCTTCACTGTTACCTGCTCCCACCAGAGTATGTATTTCATCAATGAATAATACAATCTCTCCTTCAGATTTAATAACTTCATTAACAACAGCCTTAAGTCTTTCTTCAAATTCACCCTTGTATTTGGCCCCGGCTACCAGTGCGCCCATGTCAAGAGAATAGAGTTGCTTTGACTTAAGATTCTCAGGGACATCACCTCTGACTATTCTG
Organism: uncultured Bacteroidales bacterium; assembly: GCA_964500535.1. Taxonomy (GTDB): domain Bacteria; phylum Bacteroidota; class Bacteroidia; order Bacteroidales; family UBA1402; genus UBA8389. The sequence continues at coordinate 3,154 of CAZCPI010000060.1, read as the reverse complement.
TGAGCAAGTCCTTCAGCTATAGCAGTTTTACCTGTTCCCGGTTCACCAATCAGAATGGGATTGTTTTTTGTCCTTCTGCTTAGAATTTGCAGTACTCTTCTTATCTCCTCATCCCTCCCGATGACAGGGTCAAGTTTGCCCGATCTGGCGCGTTCGTTCAGATTTATTGCATACCTTCCCAATGCGTTATAGGAGTTTTCGGCTGACTGATTATTTACTTTGGAGCCCTTTCTGAGCTCTCTGATTGCAGCGATAAGGTTTTTCTCGTCAAGACCTGAATCTTTAAGTATACTTGTTACGATATTTTTTTCTGTCAGAAGAGCAAGTAAAATAAACTCAATTGAAACAAACTGATCTCCTTCTTTTGAAGAAATATCAATAGCTTTCTGGAGAGTCTTATTTGATTCATTTGAAAGATATGGCTCATTGTTTGAAACCTTTGGATGGGTTTCAATTAATCTGTCCAATGCAGTTGTTGCTGAATTTTTATTTGCACCGCATTTCTCAAACAGAAAATTCGTGACATCTTCACCGGTTTCTAAAACACCCTTTAAAATATGTGTGGTTTCGATAACCTGTTGTTGCCTGTTTTGAGCAATCTCAATTGCCTTCTGGACTGCTTCCTGTGCTTTGATTGTAAAATTATTGAAGTTCATGATTGTAAGTTTACATACATTATAAACTGAGCAAATTACTTGCCGAAGCCTGTAATTGACAAAATGGCGCAATATTTAATAAGTGAAAGACAAAATGGCATATATAATATTATTCAATCTTAGTACGTGCATTCCCTGCTGATCTACGGCATGGTTAGCACAAAAGAATTATTCATTTACTGATTCAAAGATTCCTCGCTGTATGCGGCAAGGGGATGCAATATAACTGATTTTATTTTCAACAAAATCCCGAAAATAAATAAATATGCATTATTTTTGCATGGAAAATATTGTTAATGTATTGATGTTTTATCGTTTTTATTTAAAATATTATAATATGAAGAAACTTGTTTTATACTCACTAATTGGCATTGCTATGGTTTCGACAAGTTGTAAAGAAAAGTCAGGAGACCAGACTAAAAAAGGATTGGATATGGCTAATCTGGATACAAAAGCCATTCCGGGTGCTGATTTTTTTCGTTTTGCTACAGGAGGGTGGACAGATGCAAATCCGATACCTGACGAGTTTTCACGTTATGGATCATTTGACAAACTCAGAGATGAAAATCAAAAACAGATACTTGATCTGATTGAAGAGTTAAGTAAGGCTGAAAATACAAAAGGCAGTGTTGCACAGAAGATCGGGGATCTATACAAAGTAGGAATGGATAGTGTGAAGCTTAATACTGAAGGCGCCGGTCCTATAAGTGGAGAACTTAGAAATATAAAGGCTATCACCGGTAAACAGGAACTTCTTAAAATTGTTGCTAAGCTTAACAGGTATATTTCTACACCATTTTTCGGACTTTATATCGGGCCTGATGACAAAAACAGTGAAATGAATATTCTTCATATTGTTCAGGGCGGACTTGGGCTTCAGGAAAGAGATTATTATCTGGCTGGTGATGATAATTCCAAAAAACTTCGTGAAGGATACATCAGTCTTATCAAAACACAGTTTCAAAATGCAGGTTATACACCTGAAGAAGCCGCAAAAGCTTCTGCTTCTGTAATGAAAATCGAAACTGAAATAGCCAAAGCTCATTTTGAAAAAGAAAAAACCCGTATTCCTGAACTAAACTATCATAAGTTTGAAACTTCTCAGCTCAATGACTCTGTAGCAACTTTTGACTGGACTTTATTTTTCAGTGAAATGGGTGCTATTGATTTGAAATCTGTAAATGTAGCTCAGGTTGAACCGGTTGCTTCTGCGATTAAACTAATGGAGACAGCTCCGATTGAAGATCTTAAATATTATATTTCATGGTGTTTGATAAATGACGCTGCAGGTTATCTGAGTGATAACTTCGTAAATGCTAATTTTGATTTCTATGGAAAACAGATGAGTGGAGCGAAAGCTTTGAAACCAAGGTGGAAACGTTCGGTAAGTACTGTTGAAAATTCACTTGGTGAAGCTGTTGGTCAATTGTATGTTGAAAAGTATTTTCCTCCAAAGGCTAAAAAACGTATGCTTAAATTGGTTGATAATCTGATGCTTTCATTAAGTGAAAGGATACAGGGGTTATCATGGATGAGCGATGTTACAAAAGGTAAAGCGCAGGAAAAACTTAAATCTATTACTGTAAAGATTGGTTATCCTGATAAATGGAGAAGTTACAATGCTCTGGAAATTAAGAATGACAGCTATTGGGCAAACATTGTAAGAGCTAAAAATTTTGAATACGAATATCAGTTAAGCAAACTTGGTCAGAAAGTTGACAAAGCTGAATGGCTGATGACTCCTCAAACTGTAAATGCTTATTACAATCCAACAACAAATGAAATATGCTTTCCTGCAGGCATTCTGCAGCCTCCATTCTTCTATATGGACGGTGATGATGCGATCAATTATGGTGGTATAGGTGTTGTAATCGGTCATGAGATGAGCCATGGTTTTGATGATCAGGGTCGTAAATATGACAAACAGGGCAATATGACTGATTGGTGGACAGCTGAAGATGCTAAGAACTTTGAAGAAAGAACAAAAGTCCTTGTTGCCCATTTTGATAGCATTAAAGTACTTGGTGATTTACATGCAAACGGTACTTTCACACTTGGAGAAAACATTGCTGACAACGGGGGTTTGCAAATATCTTACAATGCATTCCTGAAAACCAAAGACGGAGATTCAAAAAAGAAGATTGATAATTATACTCCTCAACAGAGATTCTTCCTTTCTTATGCGAATTTGTGGGCCGGAAATATCAGAGATGAAGAAATCGTCAGACTTACTAATCTTGACCCTCATTCATTAGGAAAATGGCGCGTAAATGGTTCATTACCTCACATTGATGCATGGTATGAAGCATTTGGAATTTCCGAAAAAGATCCTTTGTATCTGGCTAAAGATAAGAGGGCATCTATCTGGTAATCAGATATTTTATAAATATAATTATTCCGGTAACAGGTTATTAGTGACAACCTTTGTCACACTTTTCGGGCCTGTTACCGGAATATTTTTTCAGGTCACAACCATCACAACCATCACATATTGATGT
>CAZCPI010000059.1:11910-13517 GCA_964500535.1 uncultured Bacteroidales bacterium | reverse complement strand
ATCAATTCAAATACTCTTGCATAAAACCTGTGATCGCCATAGTTTGTTCCATAAGTGTTTCTAACCCAGCTGGTCAGACAGGGAGCTTCGTCATTAAGGAATATTCCGCGATATTTTACGGCGGGTTCACCTGCTGTGTAACATCCTCTTGTTATTGATAGATTGTTCTTTTTCAATACCGGAACATCAGCCCAGTCATACCATGGTGAAACACCAATTTGTTCTGATAATTCATATATGCCATATATTGTACCTCTTTTATCGCTGCCGGCAATCACCAATGCTTCAGTATCATTTTCAAATGGATTTGAAATCGTTGTCAACAGATATTTCTCATTTTTCCCGCGCAATTGTGATATATCCAGTTTCTTTGATTTGGCCAGGCTTTTTATGATGCTGCTGTTTAAACTTCCGATAATAATCATTCTTTTGCCTGCCGGAGCGTATAATAATTCCGGTTTCCTGCCTGAAACTTTATAATAATCATTTTGAAGATTGTTAATGGCAATATTTATACCGATATTTTCATTTTTATCAATCAAAATATCATTCGGTATACCATTTTCAATCAAAGTAAATCTTTCGCTATTCAAATTGTCATAGGAAATACTCTTGTGATCCAACCCGAAAATATTGTTACAAAATGAAATGACGATTAAAACAGTTAAGCAGAAATTTTTCATGGAGATTCTTTTTTACTTTTTCAAGCGGGGCCTGATTAAATAGATTTGTTTAGTTCTATTTACAAACTTATCGCTATTCGCTAAATGAGAATTTCAATTTTAGATATAAAAGTTTGGATTTTTATCCAAATTTTCACTCATGATACAATTAATATCAGATATTATACCTGACTATGTATTGTAATGAAAAAGTTTGCATATAGGAAGCCATATTTTTATACTAAGAATGGTATCTTATCTCCGCCGGTTCCTTTTCATGGATCAAAAGAAATAGGAGAGGGTTTAAAAAAGAAAATTATTAAAGAAATGAAGTTGTATTAGCTCTTGAATATCCATAAATATGAAAACCTTAAAAATTATAATAGAAAGAAGTTCTGATTTTTATGATGCTTATGCTGAAAATTGTGAAGGAACTTATGGGGCAGGGCAAACTGTTGAAGAAGCAAAAGAAAATGTTTTAAAAGGATTGGAGCTTCTGGTAAGAAATACAGAATATAATGATTTACCAGAAATACTAAAAAAAGAATATGTAATTACTTATAGGTTTGATACTCAGAGTTTCCTTAATTATTATGATAAAATATTTTCTAAACCGGCGTTAGAAAAATTGACAGGTATAAACCAAAAACAATTACATCATTATGCTTCAGGTTTAAGAAAAACACGTGAACAGCAGCGCAAGAAAATTGCAGAAGCATTACATCAATTGGGAGAAGAGCTTTTGTCAATTGATTTAGAGTAGTAAGAGCCTTTCTTATGTTTGATTACAATTATTTTTTATACATAAATATTTTTTTTGCAAATATTGTATATATTTCATAAATATTATTACATTTGCTGATATATAATTTATTTACTACATACATTTTAATAAGAAAAATTAGTTTTTTTTTCTAAGAATGCCGGGAAACTTTCACCCCTTAA
>CAZCPI010000059.1:0-11810 GCA_964500535.1 uncultured Bacteroidales bacterium | reverse complement strand
TACACTCAATACAAGAATGATTGGTGCAAGTAACAGGAAGTGTAGCGGAATTGTTACACCAAAAATGTATTTAACCAGCATAATCATCAAAGCAATTACAAGGCCAGACATTAATCCCGAAAAAGCACCTTTAGCATTAGAACGTTTCCAGAACAAACCAATGAAAAATGTACCCACGATGGGAGGGGCAAGATAAGATACAATTTCCTGGTAATATGAAACCAGTGAGTTGAATTTCTGTATAAACGGAGACCAGATAACTGCAATAACCAGTACGGCCAATGCTGTTAATCTGCCGACTAATACAAGTTTCTTTCCATCAGCTTTAGGATCGATGCGTGTGTAAAAATCCATTGTAAATAAACTCGATACTGCGCCGATAGTTGCACTCAGGGCTGCAGTAAGAGCAGAAATCATAGCTGCAAGGATAAGACCGATGAAACCTACCGGCAATAATCGCATAATCAGACGGGGATATACCTGATCTGTGTTTATACCATAATTATTTTTCAAATCAAGACCACTGATTATCGAGTCAGGAAGATTTTCGACACCAAAAAGATTAATACCACGGCCGATTAATCCCGGCAAAATGAAAATAAAAATGGTGAAAAGATAAAGAAAACCTACAAGTAGTACACCCTTACGACCATGATCTATAGATTTTGCAGATAAAACCCTTTGAACCATTACCTGATTATTGCCCCAGAAGTAAAATCCAAGAATCGGAATCCCAAGAATCATGCCTAGCCATGGTACAGTAGGATCATCCATCGGACGAGTTAGTTTAAGCCAGAAACCATTCTCAAACCGGTTGAAAAGTTCATCCCATCCTCCAATCTCATGAATAGCAAAGAAATACAATGCTGCCGAACCTATAAGGAGTATAATAGACTGAATTACATCTGCTTTAATCGCAGATGAAAGCCCACCGATTATAGTATAACTACCGGCAACCAAAGCCATAATAATCATGATTAGAAACATGTTGGCTTCAGGGAAAATCATTTTTACGATTAGTGCACCTGTATAAAGCGTAGTAGCTGCATCAAGAAAAACATTCCCCAATATTGTTATTAATGAAAAATAATATCTTGACTTTTTATCAAATCGTTTTTCAAGAAACTCAGGCATAGTGAATATGCCGGATTTGATGTAAAAAGGAAGGAAAAACAGCGCAAAGAATACCATTACAAGCACTGAAATCCAGTTGTAATTAAAAACGGCGATACCGCTTATGAAACCTTCACCGGAGTGACCCATAAGCGTTGAACTTGATACACTGGCGGCAAACAACGAAAGTCCTACAATAGGCCACGACATGTTTCTTCCGGCCAGAAAATAAGCTGCAGAGTCATTGCTCTTGCCGTTTTTCAATGCATACCAGATGATGCCAACAATAAAAATTACAATTATCGAGATGTCTATGATGTTTAACTGCATAGTTTATTTTTTCAGGTTAGTTAATAAAATGAAAGATTTCGCCGGTATGCACAATTTGCATGATCCTGATTTTATTTTTACAGTTTCTGTCGAAACCGGAAAGCCTTTTTCATCCACAGATCTTTTGCCATCAAAATATATATACTTATTCAGAGTCACCGATTTTGGCATTCCTGAACTATTGATAGAAATATTCTGATCTTTTAAAGAATTGTTTAGTAAAGCAATTGAAACCGATTTTTCAGTCAGAATACCTGCAACAACCTTGACTACCGAATTTTCTGGTGAAGTAACAGAAGCGATATTCATTCCTGTGGGAAAGTAACGGCACATAAGAGACCACGTGTAAAACCAGGGACGAAGATTCTCGTCTTCAGGCTTATTACAGAGCTCAGTACCAAGACTGTTCCACATGCCCCAACGTTTTAATTTTGATTTATCACCTTTGTCATCCTGAGTATGCATTGCATCATCAAGATCCCAGGCAATAGCACCTTCAAGCCCTTTATTCATAGATTGAATTACAGCATCAGCAATGTCCAGTCCATAGAAGAACTCATAAACAAACATATTAGAGTCGTCTTTACTGGCGTTGGGATCAGCCATGGCAAGCTCACGGTTTTTTGTACCCAAAGCACCTGAATACTTTAGACCGAGCTCACCAAGTATAAGTTTCTTACCGGTTGGTTTCACTTTATTGTAAATGTCGCCGTAGTACTTGCCAAACTCTCCTGAACGTACGGCTTCACCATCAGGATATGCATGAACATCGTATGCTCCGATAACGTTATTCAGCTGATTGATGGATTCATACATCCAATCAAGTCCCTTATACTGTGAAGCCGGATTGTCATAAACGACCACAGCATCCGGACCGGCAATAGAAACTTTACCTTTCAGCCCGATTGAGGCAATAGAATCATTCAGCATTTTTACACCTTTTTTCCATTGTTCCCAATCACCGTTTGTTGAAGCCCAGTTGCCGTTAGGCTCATTGACAAGGTTATAGTGTTTAATACAAGTGAATCCTTTTTTATTTATCAGAAAATCAAGGTAGCGGGTTATCATTGAAATCCAGCGAACATCATCAGCACGATTGATGCTCCCCGGTTCACCCCAAAAGCCCGGAGCGCCCCATTCCCCAAAAATAACAGGGATACTTCTGCTCTGACAGTATTCAAGTACTTTAAATAATGCCTTGACTTCATCTGTGTTAAAATTAACGACAGGATTGCCAGAACTATCTACACCGGTAAAATAACGCCAACCTGCCTGGTCCATAACTCTTACAATACCGGGCCTGATGTAGTCCAGTCTTTCATAAACTCCTGACCACTTTTCAGGTGTCATCAACAGACCCCACTCAGCATTTTTAGTATCAGCATGCGGGTAGGCTGACCATTGAACTCCGTTTGCTATAATACCTTTGTTTACAGGTTTATTAAAATCAATCAGGATTTCCGTTTTTTTGGTTTCAGCAAATGCGTTATTGTAAAATGCACAAAGCAGGCAAATAAAAAATATTGCAAATATTTTGATAGAACTGCTGTTTATACCTAAGGCTTTCATGCTTTAAACATTTTTTTGAGTCTTAAGATAATCGAGCAATTCTGTTACAGAACATGTGGCCTGTCCGATATATTTGTCTGCTGCTCCATAATAAACATACAGAGTATCGTCAACGATAACATTTCCCGTTGGAAAAACGCAACCATTGTAAAAGCCCTTAATCTCGTATTCGAATTCCGGTTCCATTATAAAGTTTTCAGACCTTGCAATAACTTTCTTAGGATCATTTATATCAAGTAAGGCAACACCTACACGGTAATAACCTTTTCCACCTTCTTCAACACCATGATAAAGCAGGAGCCATCCATCTTTGGTCCGAAGGGGAGGAGTACTGCCACCGATTTTTTCTTCCCAGGTTCCGATTTTACCCTGCATCAGGAGATCACTTTTCTCGTTCCAAACCATCAGGTCATCCGAATAGGTAATCCAGATCGCGGGATGATTACAACCATATTTTTCTCCTACCCATTCTTTAGGACGATGAAGCAAAACAAATTTCCCGTTAACCTTTTCTGGAAAAAGTATTACATCACGGTCGTCAAGATTGGACTGAGTGATTCGGCCAAGCCTGCGCCATGTAATGAAATCTTTTGTCATAGCAAGACCTGAGTTTGCAATGTTTTCACGATAAACAGCAGGCGCATCAGGACCAGCCTGAGGAAGTCTCACTACATCGTGCGGGAACGTCCAGTATCTACCCGGAGGATATGAACGGTATGCATAAGTGACATAAAATTCATCACCAAACTTTACTATACGTGCATCTTCAACACCACCCATATCAGGTCCGTTACAGCTTGGTCCGAAAACAGGACATTTATAAGCTCTTTCAAAATTAACACCATCATAGCTTCTGGCTAAACCGAACCTGATATAATGATCCTCGTCATCACCGGCAGCTCTGTAGAGCAGATAAAAAGTTCCGTTTTCGTACCAGGCTCCGGGATTACACACAGCCAGATTTTCCCAGTCATTTGAAGGATTCGGTGATAATATTGGATTGCTTTCGCTTTTTTTCAAGATCATAAGAGAAATTATTTTAGAAATTATTTTTCGTTTTTATTTTAATTAGCTGTTTTGTGAAACCATTATTTGATTTCAGCTCTGAAAGAGGACAGAGGCAGACCTTCAGAATTAAAAATCGTGCCGTTAGCCCCATCCGACCAGCAGTATCTGATGAATTTTGGTTTCACTGAATTGTCAGTCATGATTGTAATTTTGTTTCCGGATATATTTATCTGAGCTTTTTTATAAAACAAACCATCTTCCGACAATTCAAACTCATGACTATCTCCTCTGCCGGACAAGCCTTCATAAACATTTGAAAAAGTCAGTTCAATCATATTACCCTTCATTTTAGCTTTAAGTAATTCCGGAAACTTGTATGAAACCTTTTTATTGTAAGTTTTCGCTAGCGCAGTATTTGCAAGACGAACCCCGACTTCCATTTTTTTAGCCGGATGAATGTTTTGAGGATTACCAAGATCTATAGTTGAAACCATTCCCGTATTAGGTACATTTTTTTCAATCATAGCCTGGGCTTCCCTCAGTTCAGCAGCTTTATATAGTTGTCCTCCTCCATAAGCATAAGGTGCTATTTGAACATAATAAAATGGCAGATTTTCTTTAAATACTTTTCTCCAGCTATTAATCATGTCAGTAAACATTTCCGGATATCTGGCAGCATCGCCAACATTTTCCTCACCCTGATAAAAAATGCAACCTTTTATTTTGTAGTTGATTAAAGGATAAATCATGCCGTTATACAATGCCGAAAGAGTATTAAACAGTGGCTTACCTTCTCTTGGTACAGGCTTTACATTTTTAAGGTCGAAACCTTTACTTAAAAGCCATTCACCTTTTAGGGATTTTTTTAAGGGCTGATTGCCTTCAGTGTAAAACATATCCGGCCCTGTAAGTCCGCCTCCCCAAAGAACATTGATAACTTTGGCTTCAATCAGATTGCTGCCTTTTTTCACTTTTCGGGCAGGAATGTCAAACTCTACATTACTGTATGACTTTGAGTTTCTTAATTCTTCCCATACTTTCTCCCCGTTAAAAAAGACCTGACCATAATCATCCATTGTCCCAAGGTTAAAATGAAGGTCTTCTTCGCCTGATGCTATGATTTCTTTTGATAAAGTAAACTGGCCGAAATGGTTTCCGACAGTAGATTTCTCTAAATTAACAGGAAGATTAAGTACCACAGATTCACTTTTGAAACTACTTATTTCTGATTCAGAAACCCATTCTGACATAGCCTTAAGATGCTCTGATTCACTTTGTTTAGAAGCTTCAATCTCAATATTACGTTTTTCCTGCTCCTTTTTGTAAATACTTTTACTGTTTGCAACATCCATTGGTATCCAGCTTTGCACCGGAGAACCTCCGTAAGATGAAACGATAAGACCGACAGGCACATTAAGACTTTTATATAACTCTTTGGCATAAAAATATCCCACAGCTGAAAGCCATTTCACATTGTCAGAGTTGCAAACCTTCCAGCCATTATTAATTACTTCATCAACAGAGGTAAAACTCTCCTTACGCTGGATATTAACAAAACGGATATGTGTGTTGTTAGCAGTAGCAATTTCCTCTTCGGAGTGTTCAACAAACAGATTCCATTGAGGCTGACTCATAAGAGCCATTTCCATGTTACTCTGTCCTGAACATAACCATACTTCACCGATTAATATATCCTTCAAGATTGTAGTATAATTAGTCCCATCTGACAATGAAATGGTTTCACTATTAAAACTACCGGAAGGAGTTTTAATTTTTATGCTCCATTTACCATCCTCATTGGCTGCAACTTTTATGTCTGGTTTAATCCAGGAACATTTCAATGTCAGCTTTTCATCAGGTTTCGCATAACCCCATAATGTGACTTTGCTGTTTTGTTGCAAAACCATGTTGTCAGAGAATATTGACGCAAACCGAGCTTTGCTTTGGGCGTATGTTGTTGCTAAACATACAGTCAATAAAATTATAATTGTTAATATCTTTCTCATTTATATAGTTTTATCCCGATTATCACAGAATCCGGTTCATTATTTAATAGAAAGGTTTCAATTCATATTTGTAATAAGACTAAAAGACTTTGCAGGGACCTGAAGTTGCATCATACTTTTTCCGGTAAGATCAATCGATACTCCTGTAGTATCCGCTTTAGCAAATCCATTATCATCAAGCTTGCCTTCAAAAGAGGAGTTTTTACCTGATTTATACCTGAATATTTTCATATCAGATAGTATTATTCCGTTTTCCATACTAAGATTGATTGTGTATGAGGCAGTATTCGAGTTGACAATCGCAATAGAATAATGCCCGTCTTTTTCACCAGCTACAGCACGTAAACCAACTTTATCAGGTAATGTAACGCCATGAATTTTGCTGCCTGCAGGGAAATATCTGCAGATTAAAGACATAGGATAAAACCATGGTCTGATGTTTTCATCGGCTTCATTTTCAAATCTTTCAGCTCCAAGGATGTTCCAGAAACCCCAGCGTTTCAGCAAAGTCGATGAACTTGCATCTTTATTATACATAGCATCATCAAGGTTCCATATGATTACACCTGCATAACCGGCTAACATATTCTGAATAATTGCATCAGCCATGTCAATGCCGTAAAATGCATCATATACAAACATGTTGCTGTCGTCTGAAGAGTACTTATCATTCGAAATACGCTGGCTGTTCTCAATGCCAAGAGTCGTAAGTTTACCATATTTGAAACCGAGTTCTGTCATCAGCATATCCGATGATGAAGGAGCTGCTTTTTTATAGGCTTCAATCATATCTTTGTAAGAACCGTCGCGGACTTCACTTTCTTTTGGATAAGTATGAATGTCATATGCCTCAATTATGTTGCCTATATCAGCTTTTGTATTTTTTATCCATGATAGCAGATCAGTCTTCCATACAGCAATATCAGGTCCGGTAAGTTTAACTTTACTATCAATGCCCTTTTCTACTAATTTGTCATGAAACTTTGTTAACAGATTTGTCCATAGAGAGTAGTTGCCGTCAATGCTTGACCAGTTGCCATTAGGTTCATTAACCATGTTATAATATCGTATGCAGCTGTATCCCTTAGTCACGATCAACCATCTGAGAAATTCTGATGAATTTTCGAGCCAGGTTTCGTCAATATCTTTACCTCCTTTATGACCCCATTCACCCAAAAGAACTGTTATTCCTTGTTTTTGACAGAAGTCAAGTATCTTAAGCAAAACAGGTTCGCTTTTGGATGGATTATATTTGTTCTCAACAATATAATTCCATCCATCAGCCACCATAATACGGACTAAAGGTGGTCTCATATAACTTACTCTTTCGAACAGTTTATTCCAGTCGCTATCACTTAGCGTTGGATTTCCTGTCCAGGAGTTAAGCATATCATAACCACCCCATTGTACTCCGTTGCCAATATACGAATCAGTAATGATCTCAGATTTTATGACCAAACAATTTTTAGTATCCGTTGTTTCAGGACCGTTTTCATTGCCATTGCAACTAATCAGACAGCATAGCAACAGTATTGGTAATAATTTTATCTTTTTCAAGTTCGTATATTGTTTTTGCAAAAATCTGTTAACCTAACAATCTTATTCTATTATTATCTTTTCACTTTTTGAAAATGTATTACCAGAAGATATCATGCTGATATTGCATAGGTAAATACCTTTATCAAGCTTTGCACCAAATCTATTTTTTCCGTCCCAGACAATACTGCATTTGCTGTCTGCACTACAATCTGAATTTAAAACCTGCTGCAATTGACCGTAAATGTTGAATATTTTGATTTCAATTTTACCGCTTTCAGGAGCTGAGCAATCGAAAGTTATCATATCCTTAAACGGATTCGGGTAAATGCTTGCAGATAATTTGTTGGTGACTTTAACTCCGATAGTTCCTGATGTTGCAGGACCATATTTGATACGAACCGCTCCCAAATAATAATATTTGAGTGAGTTATTATTGTTCGGACCAGGACTTACATCTACTTTAATTGTTCCGTCAGCAGCAGGGATCATATCTGAAACCGTAACTGTTTTTGACTTGTTGTTTGATGCGTCAAGATACACGGTTTCAGTTGTTTTACCTGTTATTACATATTTGGCTTCTCTGTTATCAGTGGCACCGTCACGTGAAGCAAACAGAGTAAATGAGTATTTTGAGGTTTGACTCAGGTTACCGAAAGTTACACCTCCAGTTGCTTCAATTACTCCGCTGTGAGGGCCGGTACTTCCAAAGAAACTATCTGAAGTAGAAGTCGATGGCATATCAAGAGATGCGTCAGGAGTGGTGGCTCCTGCCAGGTTTATACCTGTGAATGAGTCATGTACCCATAAAGAAATGCCTGAGCTGTTACCCTCAGAGTTTACAAGATCTGAAAGTACCTCACCACCTGTGGGATTGGTAAGATTGTTCCATGCACCTGTTGAGAGTGTACTACCCAGGTCAACGTTAATTGTTCCGTCAGCATCATAAACGACAGCCTGTTTAGCAGTTGTTATACGAATAGCTCCCAAAAAGTAGTACTTTGCTGAATTATTATTGTTTGGACCGGGATTTACTTTAATAGAAATTGTACCATTTGCTGCAGGAAAAATACCATTTAAAGTGGCAACTTTAGATGTATTGTTAGCAGGATCAAGATATACAGAATCTGCTGTCTGACCAGTTACTTTGTATTTGGTTTCCCTGTTGTCGGTAATCCCGGTTCTGGAAGCAAAAAAAGTGAAAGAATACTTTGTATTGCGATCAAGACCAGTAAGGAGTAAACCGCCTGTAGCTTCAACTACTCCTCCGTGAGCACCCACACTTCCGAAAAAACTGTCAGAAGTTGATGTTGAAGGGAAGTTGATTGAAGCATCAGGAGTTGTTGTTCCCGCAACATTGACTCCGGTAAACGGATCATTCACGTATAAAGCTATCCCGGTTGGTTTAAATCTGGTATTTATCAGATTTGTAATAGTGTCAGCATAAGCATTGTCGAGATTATTCCATGCTCCGGTAGTGAGAGTTGTGCCAAGGTCAATATTGATTGTGTCAGATTCTGATTCACTTTGGCTGTATGTGAGTATATCAGTTGCTTTTACTCTGTTTGCAAGTACTGTATGCGCAGCATCGTTGAGATGAACGCCGTCGCCGTAATCGTAGACCGGTTTGATTGTTCCATCAGCTGCAGCTATTTCTGTCCAAAAATCAACTGCAAATTTTCCCATTTTTTTTAATGTTGAATCACGCACGGCCATCAGGTTTTGTCTTAGCTCAAGACTTCCGTTTCTTGGCTGGGTAGTAGAAATATATACAGGAACTTTTTGCTGAGCTGCTTTTGCCAGTACCTGTGTATAATTGGCAAGTTGTTCTGCCACGGTGAAACCGTTGTTAGCATCATTAGTCGGAAGATTTATTATAATAGCATCAGGATAATAACTGAGAGCTTTTGTAATGTTACGCTCAGGATCAGGAGCTGGTTTATCAGATGCTGAATTTGTTCCGGTCGGAAGTATATGATATGTTGTATAGTATCCCGCAGCCAGGTTGATAACTTCACTGGAAGAATTTTTTGACTGTACATATTGTCTGAATTGATTAACCCAGGCATTAGCAATATTTGAAGGACCGCTGCCGGCTGCTGTCGAAGAACCCAGTACAACTATTTTTATAACTCCGTTTTCTGCTGCAGATAAGGCATTAAAGCCTGTAATCAGACATAAGGCAATGAGTAAAAATATTTTTTTCATATGTTTTCAGTATTATTTGATATCTGTCCCTGCATGTAACCAGGTACATGCAGGACAAATACCGGGTTTTAATTATTGTTTTGTAATATCTATCCAGTAACGGACCGGATTTGAAACAAATCTGTCAATATCCTTGTAAATATTGGTCCAGTCATCCTTGCCTTTTAATGCAAACGCAAAAGCATGGTCAGGAATAGTTCTGGTTTGAGTACCCAACAGATTTTCAGTGCCGGTTGCGAATAATCCTGAAGATGTGGTTCCATCAGCAAATGTGAATGTCACCATACCTGTTGAATAATTGCGTAACCAGCTTCCTTCACCTTTAGGAATCTTTCTGTAGAAACCGTTGACATCTACAGCAGGAGTGCTCAATGTGTATTTGAAATCAGCATACAGTCCGTCATTACCCGCATTATTTATGACTGTGCCATAAGTGCTGCCGTCATCAGTTACTCCGGTAAGAGTAAAGGTCAGAGTGTTATCCTGTTCAGCCGCTGGTCCTTTAGCAGGATCCCAACACCAGGACTTATCAGTCATCTTAGCAGTTGTGGTTCCTCCATAAATCTGACCGGTTCCACCGTAAACATACAGACCCGTAATCTTCCAGGTTCCAAGAAGAGTTTCAGTAAACGGTATCATCGTAATGGTCCAGTCAAGTGATTCTCCTGCAACAGATGTTACTTTTATCGTTGCCGACTTGTTTTCGTTGTCAAAATTGAGGACAGTACCTGAATCAGCATTTGCTGTTGCACCATAAGATATTTCAATATCCTTAATGGAAATCTTACTGAAGTCTGTACCTTCAGCCGTGTTATACTTGAAGCTTATTGTTGCAACGTCACCTGTACGCTCTATGACGGCATCACCGACCTGTCCGTTGAATGTAATGCCAAGAATATTTCTTTCTTTGTTCCATTTGCCTTCGGAAACTTCTTCAAGCGGGTCTTTCTGACAACTCCACATGAAGGAGGTGACCGTCAAGAGCAATAAGAAAAATTTTATTTGTCTCATATGATTATATATTTTCAATTACTTTGAAGCATTAGGGTTTAAGTCTATTTCAAGCTGAGGAATAGGGTAGAAGGCAGCTTGCTCTTCTGTGATACCTGCTGCAATAGCTTTAGGATCTTTAACCGTGACCATTGCCTTACGACGAAGGTCATAAAGTCTTTGTCCCTCAAAAGCAAATTCCCATGCTCTCTCCTGTACAACAGTGTTTCTGAAATCTGCTATACTCATTCCGCTTGCAGCATCTGCCAGACCAGCTCTGTTTCTGATTTTGTTCAGCCATAAATAACCTTCAGAAGTAGGACCTACGGCTTCTGCGTAAATCAAAGCAACATCAGAAAATCTGATAAGGTATGGTTTCGCGCTTGATTTTTGACCTTCAAATTTCGGGTCAACATATTTCCTCGGAAATGCATAAGTGAAGTGTGTGCCTTTTTTACCTATAACATTGCCATTAGCATCATAGACCTGAGTAACCATTAGCTCAGTCTTCCTTTTATCGGTTTCGGCATAACTGTTATAAAAAGCATTCGTAGTCATGAATACTTCCCATCCGTAAGTTGCGTAGGTCAGCGTTCCGTCAGGGTTCTTCAGATAATAACCCGCACCGGCTATCCAGGGATGAAACATCATTCCGATTTTTGAATACTGACCTTCGGATTTACCTGATCTGTCCATAGACATTAAGAATATGTGTTCAGGTCCGTCAGGGTGTTCCACGTCGTAAATATTCAATAAATTGTTATCCAGAGCATATTCAGTCTGATCGTAAAGAACTTTGTGAGAATAAACAGCAGCACTATCATACATTGCAGCAACATCTTTACTCATTTCAGTGTATTTCGCAGCACCACTTTCTTTAGCGGAGGCAATTGTCAGATAGGCTTTTGCCAGGAGAGACTGAGCAGCCACTTTGTCAGCACGGCCAACGACACGATTTACTCCAAGGTAACTTTCAGATGTCCTGAGGTCGGTTATGATCATGTTATATAAGTCATCAAGATTTTTTGCCATTTCAGGTGAAGTCTGAGA
>CAZCPI010000058.1:0-13796 GCA_964500535.1 uncultured Bacteroidales bacterium | reverse complement strand
ACATGTGATAAAGTTAATTGCCGTAGCAGTGAGTATTCGAGCAGCTCAGCTCGTATAAAAAGTAGTTGTAACTTGATACTGAAGTGCTTAGAAATCGGCAACTAACCATACCGTCAACAGCTACTGCCAATAATGTTTATTCCGGTAATGTTGAACCCAGTCCGGGTTTATCGTAACCCCCTTAACTCATTCATTTATTCACAACCACACAGCTGGTAGTAGATGTTGTTAGTGGGTACAATCTACAACATGTAAATGCCTGTTTTTTCGTAAAGTTGAAATTAGTCTTTCGTTTTCTCTTCATCTCTGCGGGTTGGTTTTGTTTGAGCCGTAGCATTGGAGTGAAAATCACTCCACCCTCGTCCTCGTCACCAGCATCCCGTTGCCGGTAAAGACCTCGAGGCGGTTGTCGCTGTAATTAAAGTCGTCAGGCTGATGAAGGCAGATGAGGTTGCTGCCTGTGCGGAAAGCTTGTTTGAATGCTACTGTATTGCAGCCGCTGAAGTATCTTATTAGATAAACACCATTTGAAGGGGCTTCAAAATAACAAGTCTTATCACTACCTGAGGTGGCTGGTTGCTCAATTGCTGTCGCCATTTGATTAAGCTCATTTTCGAGTGAAGCCATGATAAATGTACCTATCGCCTTGCCTTCATTCTGAGTGATTTTGACATCACTCCCGCACAGATAATAATTGGCAGTGCCCGTCCTCGAGAGATTACTCGATGGACCTAGACCGGCTGAAGCACAACTTTGGATTATGTCAATCTTGCTGCCGTTGTTAACGATAAATGTTTTGAGTAGTCCCTGATAAGCCTTTTCTGCAACAGGCAGATAAGTCGCTTTGTCAAGATAGCCGAGTCTGACTCCTTTGAAAAACGCATAGGTAAACATGCTTGAACAGGAAGATTCCGGATAGTTTGGATTGGTTCCGACGTTATAATACTGACCGTTGATATTATCTCCTTTGTTATCAGCCTTTTTGGTTTCATCATATTGAAGCAGCTGGAACCACACGCCACTATCGGGATCCTGCCAGCGTTTCAAACCTGCTGCAACCTGTCGGTATATTGCAAGGAGATTGTTATATTCAGCATGATCTTTTGGCATCAGCTCAAGTACATCGGCGAGCGCTGCAAAAAACCAGCCCATACCCCTGCCCCAGAACTCTTTACTGCAACCCTTGTACGGATTTGCCTTATTTGACCAGAAAGCGTTGGCATCTGTGGGGATTGCTGCCCAGCCATGATAATTTAGTTGCTTTACTGAGTCGTAGGTATATTTATGAATAGTTTTAAATTGCAGTGCAATGTCTGACCATGATTCGTTGTTGTCCTGTGGATTTTCATAACCAAAGCTATTTTGCCATTGCGCGTAAACTGCAGGTCCCATATACAATCCGTCAAGCCACATTTGCGAAGGATATGATGCTTTATGATAGAAGCCTCCGGCTCCGGGTAATCCTGCCGCTATCCTTGAATGCTGATATTTGAGTTTGTTTCTGATTACAGTTGCTGCAGACCTGAAACGATTTGCCATTGCTGTATTTCCTTTTTTGGTTTCTTCCTTGTAAAGTGTAAAAAATATTTTGCCTGCAGCCAGATCATCTATGTTGCTATCACCAAGTGCGTTGCCACCGTATGCATTAATTATCATTGAGCCGTCTGACTTGGTACAGTTAACGGCAAAAGTTTTGACGGCATCGTAATAGTCTGTCTTTTCGGGATATTGCTCCCATGCTTTAAGTACTGCATTTGCCACAAGACCTGACACGTAATCCCAGCCGGCTGTAGATAATTGTGATTTGAGGACTGTGTTACATTTGAAATCTCCAAGTCCGTGTGATGCCACCATTTTTTGTGACATGGGGGTTTCTGCAAAAGTTAAGGACGCACTAAAGACTAAGGCAAATATTAAGGCAATCGGTTTCATCGATATTTTTTTTACAAATATAGTGATTTGAAGCCATTGCCAATTATGGAGAATTTGTAAATTTGCATCACCACAAACGCGGAAATAGCTCAGGTGGTAGAGCATTAGCTTCCCAAGCTGAGGGTCGCGGGTTCGAGTCCCGTTTTCCGCTCCAAATGGTTCTGACTTTTTTACTACTGATTTTATCGTTTCCGGGTCCTGTTGGAGCCGGATTTTCTATTTATAATAGCCTTCCGGCAAACAGATTATCATTTGATAACTTAGTAATCAGAGGCATATAATTAACGCTACCAGGAAATCTTATAGACGCAGGTCTTGTCGCCTTTAAGCACTGAGGAGACTATATCTGAACTGACTTTGCATTGCATGACTTTACCGAACATCAACTCTGCGAAACCTTCTGAGCAATAGCATAATGTGGATGAAATGCCTTTTTCTTTATCAAGCAGCGGACAAACGCAATAAGTCTTGTTTTCGTCGGCAAGAATGGTCTTTTCACCCGGACGGTAATCGATTTTCCAGCCCCAGTCATTTTCGAGGAATTTAATGAATGAATCGACATTACCTGCATAAGGCGCAATCCTCTTATCCATATCCATATTGTCATAATGGGCTTTGGCATTCCTTTTCATTAAAAGCCTTTTTGTGGGTTCATCAACTTTTTCATCGATGCCTGTCAATAAACTTGCAATCCAGGCCTTATGCATTGTGTCAGGTTTAGGCTTGTTGCCTGCATCAGCTATAGCTGCGACATTTTCCGCCTTGATCAATGTGCCGAAACCACATAAACAACCACCCGCTATGCATGCACTCCTGATAAAATCTTTTCTATCCATGACCAAAAGTAAATTGTATTAAGTTATTTATTCAGGTATCATATTATCAAAAGCATAGTTAAGAAAACTATTAAAGGGTAATAATAACAAAAGCCTTTCGACAGTTTTTCCTATTGCATCATCCCCGTTGAAAAAATCGTTTTCAACGTGACTTGTTGCTGTATATCTTTTATATTTTACAAATTCAGCATCAGGCGAGTCTTTTGGAAACGGAGCCGGTACTTTCTTCAGCTTATCATCATCATCGTCAAGTGAAAAATACTTTGCAAATGACGGACTACCCAGAATAGCTTTAAACTCATCTGCATTACTGAATATTTCCTGCCTCAACGTCTTCAGCAAAGCTTTGTCCGGACACCAAATGCCACCTGAAAGAAGGTTATTCCCGGGTTGAACGTGGATGTAATATCCTCCTCTTGCACTCATCTTCCCTCCTTTAGAAATAAATGCGCCCATATGGGTTTTATAAGGACTTTTATCATGTGAAAATCTGGTGTCCCTGTATATCTGAAAAACTGATTGTTTGACCTGTACATTTCTGATTTCAGGATCCACTTCTCCCAATCCGTTAATCACCTTTGCCAAAAACTCTTCATACGTTGCTTTCGCTTCAAGATATCTGTTTTTATTATCCTGAAACCAGACTCTGTTGTTATTCAACTCCAGTTCTTTCAAAAAATCATAAACTTGTTTCATATAATGCCTGCATTTATTATCAGTCTCCGAGCAATTTCAAAGATATCATCAATTCGTCTGAATGTGGTAATGCTTTTTCAAATTTTCTGGCATAACCTACTGACCAGGTAGTTTTTAGGTATGAAAACATTACAAGCTGTATGTCAACCTGCGCACCCAGATTAAAAATGTTTCTGGTTTCAGACTTTTTATAAAAATCAGTCAGCAAGTGAGTGCCAAACACCGAAGATTTGATATATGTCGGATACAGCCATGTCATCCCGACATTGTTCATCCTTAAAGGCTTCAGGTTTAGTTCAGCCATGGTTTTCACATAGTTATAAGCATCTAATTCATCAATCTTTGCTCCCGCGAAAGCTTCGCCAAGACGGTATTGCTCTGATGGTTGCCAGTCAATATAGTTATTTCTGAAACCGCCAAAGTAGAATTTTGACAATGCTGAGTTTTTGTTTCCTAATGACTGACCTATGCTGTTCCTTATCCAAAAGCTGGTATTCCTTATACCCGGCACAAGAAATCCGGCATTCTGAGTGGAAACGATAGATGGATATACTGAGCCGCCTGCCATATAGCTGGTAGCATTGAGCGTCCACTCGTAACCTTTTTCATCAATCACGCCTCCCAGAGTCTTCCTTAATTTGGATAAGCCGTATGTAGCAGTCAGCGCCTGAATATTTTTAATAGGCGAGGCTACATTCTGATAGCCGGGCAAGACTTCCAGATCTCCCCACACATGAGCACCAATATCATAAAAGGATGTCAGTGGCATATTTTTGGTGAAGGTGCGTTTATAATTAAGACCTACGTCATACCCTGCCCTGCTCCTTTTGGTCGGTCCGAAAAGATCATAAAAATGAGTTTTATTGTAATTGGCGGTCAGGTGCCAGTTAAAGTAATCCCAGTCAAACATGAAATGAATCTTCTGCTTGTCCTCATACCCGCTCCATGGTGAAGTTGCCAGAAACAGCTCCATATTGCTTATACCTAACGGATCCCTGAAATTTACCCTGTAACCCAGAGCAACTGTACTTTTGAAACCTGCAAAATCAGGATATGCATTTGCTATTTTCATTTGTTTCAAAGGAAGAAAAGGCTCAGTCATGGATTTTATTGTATCCTGCTTTGAAGGCCTGAATTTTGATAATGCCCAATTCTCAACCTCAGGGCATTTCTGATGTATAAGATTGCCAAGATATGTGATTGAATTGGCGTCTTCAACTACTTTTACCGGTAATGTGCATGGAAGCATACCATCACGGCAAAATTTCAGTGCAATCAGTGAATCGCTGTTCAGTTGTGCAGGCATGAAAAGTCCGGTTTCAGTATTAGAGAGCATCTGAAAATCAGAGTTGGACAGATTTACTCTCCAGATATTTGAAACACCTGTATAGTATGATGTCCCGATCAAATATTTGTCATCATTAGAAAATTTAAACTGAGTCAGGGTATTGTCATCAAGGTTAAGAATGGTTTTAAATTTGTTATTGCCTGAATCGAGATCCTGCAGATCAAAGAGTACGAGAGATTGCTCGCCGTTGATGCCTGAAACCGAGGCGCTCAGCTTATCTCCATTATTTGAGATATCAAGATCGAAGAGTGTTTTGCCGAATGGCGCAGTGTAAACCGGTATTACCTTATCGTAGGGCTCGGGTATTTTAACCAGAACGGCATAACCGTTATCATGACGGATTGCCCAAAGGCACCTGTCTGTATCGTTGAATGCAAAGCTACCTGTTCTGGCATATTCCATAAGTACTTTTTTGCTTCCGGTCACGATATCTACAGAGACAAGTTTCCTGATTTTATTATTGTTTTCACTTATGAAGATTCTTTTTCCTGCCTTATCATATGCGAGGTCAGTGGAATAATACATTACAGGAGAGTCCAGGGTTGCTATTTTCCTGATTTTACCGTCCTGCCTGTTGATTTCCACTATTTGAGAGATAACTCCCGGGTGATTTATGGCTGCGTAAATTTTGTCATTCTCAGCATCATATCCGAAATTTGAGAAATTGCCTAAAGGTTTCGCCGTGATTGGTTTAATCTCTGTCAGGGGATACTCTGATACCTTTTTGATATTTTCATTCTGAAAATCATTTTCCCATGTAATCCAGTCATTCCAGACTTTCCTTACCGGCTCACCATAAACATTCTTAAACTGACCGGCATAAAATGATTTGCTGCTGTCTGTTCGCGAATAAAAGTCCTTGAGCTTCTGAGTACCGTATTTATAAGCCAGATAGGATACAAAACGTGCTCCATACAAATAAGAGTTAGCACCCAGTTGAAAATCAATTGATGTACCTTCGGTTTCCAGACCTACAAGAGAATAAAGTTTATGCTTTTCATTTACTATGCTTCTGAAGTACATTTCATCATAAGTACCCATAGCACGCCCCAATCCTCCTGACATCCAGGTTTCCATAAAACAGGCAATGCCCTCCTGGTACCATCTTGGCGAATACCACCTTGGCGTGGTCTTGTAACTCCAGAAGGCAGATACAGGTTTCTCCTCGTTTCTTCTGACTTTTCCAAATAGGATGTTCCTGTAAAACTGATCTTTATCGTTGGCTTTATCTGTCATGACGATATGAGTCAGCTCATGATTAAAAAGCCACTGAAATCTTTCATTTGAAGGTATTATACTAAAGGCGAAACCGTAAGGCTCTATACCTATCTGAACCTGACTGAAAGGCATAGCTATCGCTCCGGCATGACCCATATCCTCGAAATCATTTAAAACGGCATTTGTAATAGTATCATGATAATTCCAGAAATCATTGTGAAAACTCATTGCTTTATTGAAAGTTTTCTCAACATGAGGGACAAGATACGAGTATCTGTTGCCGAAATAAATAACATCAAGTTTGTCAGACTTTGAGATATTAATCTGAGCAAATGCAATGCCGGTATTAATGATAAGTATTGCAATTGAAAGTATTGCTTTTGTGTTTTTCACGAAAATCATAAACCTTAAAGACGTTAAATGAAGTAATTCATAAAAATAGTCAATAAAATCTTTTTACTAACTTAGCAGGATAAATAAATCATGAATAAAATGAAACCGCACGAACAGAAAGCAATTGATGCATTCAGATCAGGATTGAATTGTGCTCAGGCTGTAATCACGGCTTACAGCGATAGTTTGAAATTTGACTATAAACAGGCATTATGCCTGTCATGCGGATTTGGTGCAGGAATGGGAAGATTGCAGGAAACTTGTGGAGCTGTCACCGGAGCTTTCATGGTAATAGGTTTTTATAATTGCCGGAAATATTCTGATAACAAAGAAAGAAAGTCTGAAACATACAACATGGTTAGAGAGTTTGCTGCAAGGTTCAAAGAAAAAAACGGATGTACTGATTGCCGTACTCTACTAGGCTGTGACCTAACGACAGAAGAAGGTCAGATTTATTTAAAAGAGCACAATCTCCATGAAACAATATGTGAGAGGTGTGTACTTGATGCTATCTCTATAGCTGATAAACTTATTTCCTCAGAAAATATTTAGTCAGATTTACGGTAAGCTCCGGAGTGTACAAAATTGTGTTAGTCTGATTAATCGTTATTTGTATTCTCGGTTGGTTTTTCACCCGAAACTTTAAAAGTATAATGTTTTTGCGAGAGATAGCTTATTATGATAGTTGATGCAGAGATTATCATGTTTGACGGAGTCGCGTAAAAACCGAGATAATCGACAAACAATTTCAATCCGAGGTAATTTATCAGAAGATTAAGGACAACTACCATTAAATATCTGAGCAGTTGAATCCTGCCACGTATCTGAGATTGGGTGAACGTTATATATGTTTGCAGCATAAACCCTGTCAGCAACACAATCGGAAACTTGATGCCCAATGTGGCGATATGCGAGCTTATAGTGACGAAACCAAGCTCCAGCATATTCTGCTTAAGCACAAAATTGTATATGAAGTAATAAAGGACCCAGTCAAACATAAGATTGACTACTCCCGTAACTCCGTATCTGAAGAACTGGACAGTCATGTATTTGCTAAAAGGCGGGTAAAAGAAATCGATAAATCTTCTGATCAAATCAAATATTTTCTTCATTACAATGGCAAACCGGGAGTAAAATCTATATAATGACTAATTGCCTGCAAAAATAATAAACATTTTCTTGTTTAGCTTGTCAGTTTAATTTTTAGAAGATTTGTAATCATATAAATATTTGTTGAAACAATTTCTTTTCATTTTTATGAATCCATAGATTATGATATTATATTTGTTTGTATAATAAACACATAAACTGTACTGACACATGAGCCAGAAGAAAGTGATTGACAGGCAACCCGCGGTTGCCGGACAGTTTTATGAAGCGTCTCAGGAAAAGCTGCAAAAAGAAATAGAATCTCTTTTTGCAGATGCAATCGATAAAAGGACGAAAAATGTCCGTGCTATCATCAGCCCTCATGCGGGATACGTGTTTTCCGGCAGGGTTGCAGCATCGGCTTTCAACCAGATTGACGGAGAAAAAAAGTATGAAAACATTTTTATACTTGCTTCTTCTCATCAGGAACATTTCAATGGCGCTTCTGTTTACTGTGACGGTGATTATGTTATGCCGTACGGTAAAGTGAAGGTCAACACAGATCTGTGTATGTTGTTGGTTGACAGACATCCGGATCTGTTTACATCAAACGCCAAATCACACCTTAAGGAACACAGCATTGAAGTGCAGCTTCCTTTTCTGCATCATGTAATGAAAACGGAATACTGCATTGTTCCTGTAATTATCGGAGGTTCTGATAAAAATAATTGCCTGAAGCTTGCAAAAGCTTTAGAGCCGTGGTTTAATCAGGACAATCTTTTTATTATTAGTACAGACTTCTCTCACTACCCGAATGAATCAAATGCAAGGAAAACTGATTTCCTTACAAAAGAAGCCATCATTTCAAATAACACTGACAGATTATTGGGCACAATAAGGGAAAATATGTTGTCAGGCACTCCGGGTCTGGTCACTAGTTTATGCGGATGGACGTCGGTACTGACGCTAATGTACCTTACTAACCAGGACAGCAGCTACGAATACAAGGAAATATTATATACTAATTCCGGTGAATCAAAGATTTACGGTGAGAAGAACAGGGTTGTCGGGTACTGGAGCATTGTGGTTTCGCAAAAGAAGTTCAAAAAGGAATTCAACATCACTCAGGCTGATAAAAAAGAACTTTTGAAAATTGCCAGGGATGCAATAGTCGAAACGGTAAAAACAGGCAAAACATCCAAACCGGATTCTTCAGGATTCTCTGCCTCACTTAAAACCAATTGCGGAGCTTTTGTTACTCTTCATATTAACAAGAGACTCAGAGGATGCATAGGAAGACTCTCAGGTGATCTTCCTTTGTACAGAATGGTTCAGGAAATGGCTGTATCATCTGCGATGCATGATTACAGATTTATGCCAATGAGCATGGATGAAGTTGATAAGATTGATATTGAGATCTCTGTCCTTTCTCCGCTTATTAAAATTAAAGACCCCAGGGAGATTCAGTTAGGTAAACATGGTATTCTTATCGAAAAGGGCAGACGTAGCGGAGTATTTCTGCCACAGGTGGCCACAGAGACCGGTTGGAATCTTGACGAATTTCTCGGGCACTGCGCCAGAGATAAAGCTGACATTGGCTGGGATGGGTGGTTAAGTGCTGATATTTATATTTTTACCGCTACCGTTTTTAGCGAAAATGATATTTAATCCCAGATACCGGGGATAAACTTGCCGCACACCGGACATGCTCCGTCTGTCAGGTCTTTCATGGACACGTCATAACCGTGCCTTCGTACAAGTATATGTTTGCAAACCGGGCAAACAGTATTCTCTCCTCCTTTACCGGACATATTGCCGGTATAAACAAACTTCATTCCGGATTCAACGGCAATATTAACTGCATCAATTACGCTTTGAGTTGTCGTTGGATTTAAATCAGCAAGCTTATGAGTCGGGAAAAAACGGCTGAAATGAATCGGGGTTTCGGCGAAACCATTTTCTACCAACCAAAAAGCCATTTTTTCAATCATTTTGAGATCATCAGAATATCCTGGCACTAAAAGATTGGTTATTTCAAGCCAGATTCCTTTTTCTTTTAGCATCAGCAGAGTATCCAAAACAGGTTTAAGACTTGCTCCTGCGAGCTTTTTGTAAACTTTTTCATCAAAGCATTTCAAATCGATATTTGCTGCATCAATATACTCAGATAAGGTTTTTAGGGGTTCGGGATTAATGTAGCCATTTGAAATAATTACATTTCGCAATCCCAGCTCTTTTGAAACCGCACAAATCTCCATCATGTACTCATAAAAAACGGTAGGTTCAGTATAAGTAAATGCAATCCCGTCAGAGCCATATCTTTTTGCCAATCCGGCAATTTCTGCTGGTTTTAAATAATTATATCTGTTTTCATCGGGTGAAAACTGAGATATTTCCCAATTCTGACAGTTAAGACATCTTAAATTACAACCCGATGTTGCAACCGAAAATATCTTACTTCCCGGATAATAATGGTACAAAGGCTTTTTTTCTATGGGGTCGAGACCAATGGAACAGATCTTCCCGTAAGACTGAGCAAAAAAAGTACCTTCTATATTTATCCTTGTCCTGCATAATCCGGATTTACCTTCACCGATAACGCAATAATGAGGACATAAATGGCACTTTACTTTTTTATCAGGCAAAGTCTCCTGATATTCAGCCTTATAATCATTCATAGTATATCAAATTTCCAATCTTAACATTTCGACCACTTTATTACAAAGCATACCCGAAACTATCATTGAAAGTTGCTGCTTGTTCTCGTGAGCACTTGAATAGCATACTATTGGTAAAATCCACTCAAGTAATGCAAAATAGTAGGGAGCAAGATTCGTATCCTCTTCACTGCTTTCAAAAGCATAGGTTCTCATTTTTCGGGTAAGATTTATATTTCTGTCCATTATCGCCTGGTATGAACCTGTATATTTTGTTTCAGGAAATTTATCAAGCCTTTCGGAGTTATAAAAATCAAGCAGAAACGCGGTGGTTTCTTTAAGTTCGTCATACGTTGAAGCAGGTGAATGCTCAATCATAAAAATTGCTTCAAGTCTCGCGAAGTCCGATACGATGGACCTTGGTTTGGTTTCAGAGAAATCTATAAGATAGACGTTCATATCCTGATCAAGCAGGATGTTTTGCATGTTAAGATCCCCGTGACAAACAGAAGTATTGTAACTGATAGTCAAGTCTCTTTTGGAAGGATAAACATGTTTAAGAAACCAATAAGGATTTATAAGTTGCAGATTTGAATGTTTTTCAGTAAAATATTTTTCATCCGATGAAATCAAGAATTTAGATTCGCCGGCTCTCCATAAATCAGGAAAAAAAGTTAAAGTTGGATCATGATCAAGAAACGGCTTTATATCTTTTTTCACAGGTTGGCCGTACCATGGTTTAAGTATCTGCATGAAAGTTTTGTCGAATAACGGCTCAAGTCTTTCAAAGTCCCATTCCTCAAAGTATTTTGTCAGCCACTTCAGTTTTGTTTGTTCCCCGCCTATACCAACAAAATTATATGACAAGGCTCCATAATCTCCGAAGAATTCAGTGCCAAGCACCTTTGCACTGTTGTTGAAAATATAAGGCAAAGAATATAACCGGCATCTTTCTGATTCACGGGTTATCATTGCTCTGTTGGCAAGCTTCATTACAGTCGGACGCAATCTGCGGTGATCATTATCAAAAGCTTCTACCTGATAAGTGCTCGCTGAATATCCGCCGTGTAATGGTTTAACGACAATAATTGAAGCTTCAGGATACAGTCTTCTCGCCAGAAAGCTGTTAACAGGATTTGATTTAAAGGTTGCATCTGCCTCAATCCCAATCCTTTTGTCATATGCATCATGTATAGTATCAGAATGAAACAACCAACAAGCCGGATTAATGATTTCCTCGGTGAAATCAATGATTTTCACATCGCCAAGATTGATAATCGTCAGATTATCAGATAAAAAATCATTTAAAGTCTTGCCTTTCCGGTATTCAAACAATTCATTTAATTCAAATGAAACCCCGAAGATTTTTTTATTTCCATTATCATCGTTGTTTAACTGGTTTTCACCATAATTTGACAGAGTATTTTGGAAATTATCGTAAAACTTTAAAAAACCGGGATTTTCATCGCCTTTCAGAGATTTCAGGAAAATATCATTAATCACAAATATCAGATATAACATGCTTTTCCCGGGATTGTTGTCAACTATTATAGCGGCACTCACCTTATGGTCAAATTTCTTGCATATTATATCAGCGAGTTCCTTAATATTTACTGCCCTTTTGCAACTCAGATTAAGTAAAGCATTATAATCAATGTCAATTGATATTGCTTTTTCGACCAAAATACCTGACCTTTCGGGGTCCTTTGAGCAACGGAAATCAGGAGATGACCTGTGATCGTAAGGAATGAATGCTGCTACATTTAAAAGAGTAAAAAAGCCCATTTTATCAGGAGAATTCTTGTCATTTACAGACTCTGCAGGTAAACCTTCTCCTATTGAAAAGCATAATTCTCTGTAACTTGCAATACCTTCTTCATTCCATTCCCTGACGACATTCTCATTAGCATTGTTTATAATCAGATTAAAAGAGATATCTTCTTCCTGCCAGGTTTCAACATTAGTCTCTCTATTCATCAATCGTATGATTTCATCGATGGCAGTGGTGATTTTATCGAACAAATTAAACATTTTTGCAAGCCCTGCCATGTCAAGTATCTGAATCATTTCATTTGACATACAGCAAATAAACAGACTTCCCCCGTTTACTTTAAGTTTTTTTTCTAAGGTTAATAAAACTCTTATTCCTGAGCTTGAGATGTAAGAACATTCGGAAAAGTCCATCAGCAGGTAACCTGCCTCCTGCTTTTGTGAGTCAGAATTTTTCAAGCCATCAGTGTATTTCACAACTTCTTCGAGAAAATCGTTGCTGTTGGTTGTGTCAAGTCTCCCTATAGGGCATATGCAAGGTATAAACCCTTCCAAAAGTTCAATTTTGGTGTTCATGATACAAGGATTTTTTGATTGATTGTCCCATAAAGATATATTTTTTTATCAAAAAAAAACATACTAAAATTCACAAACTATGTATATTGCGACCATCTTAATGTAAAAAATGTTGCCTTATGAGACCTACACATTCTTCCATACTATTGGTAATCTTATTGTCAGTATTTTCAACAACACAGTTGCAATCTTCAACAGTACAGTTTAAACCTCAGGGACCCAGAGCGATATATCCTATGGACAGAGACTGGAAATTTTCACTTAGTGATCAGAATGACGCAAAAGAGATTAAATATGATGATTCTGATTGGCGTAAGCTTGATATCCCTCATGACTGGAGCATTGAGATGGAATATAACAGGGAAAGCACTGTAGGCCGTGGTGGAGGTTATCTTCCTGCCGGAACAGGTTGGTACAGAAGGAGCCTGCTATTACATGAAACAGAATCGGGGAGAAAGCATTTTATCCAGTTTGATGGTGTAATGGCAAACTGTGATGTCTGGATTAACGGACAGCACTTGGGTAAAAGGCCATACGGATACACTTCTTTTGCTTATGAACTTACCGGAAAACTCACTTTTGGAGGTAAAAAACCGAATATCATCGCTGTAAGAGTGGACAATTCAAATCAACCTGCTTCAAGATGGTATGCCGGTGCAGGTATTTACAGACATGTCAGACTGGTTTCATTAAATCCTGTCCATTTCGACAGATGGGGTATTTTTATTACAACCCCGGAAGTTAAAAGTAATAATGCGAAGGTTAAACTGGATGTCAAGGTTTATAATCAGTCTTTGAAGGACGAGCAACTCAGCATTCAAACGACATTGATTAGCCCTGAGGGGAAAAGTGTTGCTTCAGCCTCAACACCTCTGAAAGTAGAAAAAGGACTGAGATCTTCGTGTACTCAGGAAATAACAGTACCTGAACCTCAGCTCTGGAGTACTGACTATCCCAATATTTATACCGCTGAAACCAAAATAATTTCTGGAAAAACGATTGTTGATGTTCAGAAAAATAATTTTGGTATAAGGTCTTTCAGATTTGAATCTGAAACCGGTTTCTGGCTGAATGATAAAAACATGAAAATCCTGGGAGTTTGTCTGCATCAGGATGCAGGTCCAGTCGGAGTTGCTGTGCCTTTATCAGTATGGGAAAGAAGACTTATCAAACTGAAAGAAATAGGAGTTAATGCAATAAGGACTGCGCATAACCCGATGGATCCCGGTTTTTATGATTTATGCGATAAAATGGGATTTCTTGTAATGGATGAAACTTTTG
>CAZCPI010000057.1:0-13823 GCA_964500535.1 uncultured Bacteroidales bacterium | reverse complement strand
ATAATGCTGTATGTGGTTCATAATCAAGAACTCTTGGCTCAATTTCCTTTTTTTCATTTTCGCAGACGTAAGGAGGATTACTTATAATTAAATCTATTGACGCAGGAATAAATTCTTCAGAATTGTCTTTAAGTAAGTCTTTTATCATAAAGTCTACTTCCACAGTATTTTGCCTGGCATTAACTTTTGCGATGGCAAGTGCGTCTTCAGAAATGTCGAAAGCAAAAACTTTTGATCCGGGCAATTTTTTTGACAGGGCAATAGCTATACAACCGCTGCCTGTACAGAAATCAATGATGCTCAGATTCTTAATATTCAATCTTTCAAGATCTGAGATTGCCATCTCTGTCATTTCTTCTGTTTCCGGTCTGGGGATTAGAGCGCCCGGCCTGATCCCAAGTGTAATTCCGCAAAATTGGGTTTCGCCAAGAATGTATTGTAAAGGCTCATCTGTTAAAAGCCGCTGAATGGCATCCTCAAGTTTTACAGAGGTTTCCGCATTAATTTTTTTATCTTTACCGCTGTAAAATTCAAGACTGCTTATGCCGGCAAACTTCTCAAGGAGTAGTCGTGTAATCTGGTTGATTTCAGAGTTTTGAAATTTCGGACTCAGTTTATTTCTGGCGTATGTTTTGAAATTTTGCATCGTTAACAATTTGTTTACAAAGCTACTTTTTTTTTGCAAAAATCAGCTTTCCTGAAATAAAAATGTTCGTAAAAATTTAGTTTATCTATTGCTTTATGATTGATCAGAGAGATGAAGAATATATGAGGAGATGCCTGCAGCTGGCATTGAACGGCAAAGGTACATGCTCTCCTAATCCTATGGTAGGTGCTATTCTCGTCAGAGATGGTAAGATAATCGGTGAAGGCTGGCATAAGAAAGCCGGTGAGCCTCATGCTGAACCTAATGCAATAAATTCTGTAAAGAATCAGGACTTACTTAAAGAGTCTACTCTTTACGTTAGTCTGGAGCCATGTTCTCACTACGGGAAAACGCCACCTTGTGTTGACCTGATTATAAAAAAAAATATTCCAAGAGTTGTTATAGGTACGTTGGATCCTTTTCCTGAGGTCTCTGGCAGGGGTGTGGCCCGTCTTAAAGCTGCTGGTGTTGATGTCACTGTCGGAGTAGAGTCTGATGCATGCCTGCAATTGAATAAATCATTTTTCACCTTCTTTACTAAGAAAAGGCCTTATGTTATATTAAAATGGGCTCAGACAAGAAATGGTTTCATCGATTATAAAAGGGAGCCGGGATCTCTTGAAAGTCCGCTTATAATATCAAGTCCTTTTACCAAGATGCTTACACATAAACTGCGGTCAGAAAATGATGTTATTTTGGTAGGTACAAGGACTGCATTGCTTGATAATCCTAAATTGAATGTAAGGGACTGGTCAGGCAATACTCCAGTCAGGGCTGTTGTTGACAGAAATCTTGTGCTGGATGAAGGTCTTAACTTGTTTGATGGCGCTATACCTACATTAGTATTTACTGAAAAAGCTAAAAATGATATGCCTGGGGTGAGTTATATCACTATTGATTTTGAAAATGTTGTAAGTAATTTATTAAACTGGCTGTATCAGAATAATTACCAGAGGTTGCTTGTAGAGGGCGGCGCGTTGTTGCACGAGGCATTTCTTAAGGACGGATTATGGGATGAGATTCATGTTGAGACATCAGAAGTCGAAATTCCTGATGGTGTCAGGGCTCCTTCGAAATCAGGATTGGATTCGTTTAAAGTCAGTGAAGACCATTTTGGTGAAACCAATTCATTAAGAACTCTGGAAATATTTAAAAAAAATTAAACTTTCGGAATCTTCTGCATAGTTTCTGATGCTGGTTCAAATATATATAATCTTATAAAAATTAGCATTACAGATGCATCAGGTATATGTTGTTCTTTTATCGGTGTTTGAAAGGTTTCAACCTGACATACATAATTTTTCATAAAACTTTTAATGTAACCCATTAAAAGATAAAAATCTTACTAATTTTGCCGTTCAAATCAGAATCGAACATAAATGTCAGTCAGAAAAGTAAATATTGTCATTAAAAAAAATATCCAAAAGTTGTTTTTACTGCTTTTTTTGACTTTTATCTCAGTCTCGTGCTGGGATAATTTTGAAGAACGCGAGTATATTTCTGCTAATATGCTGACTTTCGGTTTTGAACAACAGGATTCATGTCCCGGTATTGAAAATTATGCTTTTAATATCAATCAGTTTACCGGTCAGGTCTATAATCTGGATTCATTGCCATACAAAAGCTATGTTGATTATCTTCTTCCTTCAATAACTTTTCAGAGTACAGATGGAAATGTTTATATGAATGATTCTTTGTGGGCAACAACTGATACTGTGGATTTTTCAAAACCGGTCATTTTAAAGAATACCAGTGCTGACGGTAAATGGTCAAGAACATATACTATTAATGTAAATGTTCATAAAGTTGATCCGGATTCAATGCTTGTCGAGAGCATATCTGATAAATTTCCAACTGACAATGCAAAAAATAAAATAATTCGTTTATCTGACGGAAGCTTCAAAGCATATTTTGCATCTCAGTCAGGCGGGCTGTCTGTATGGAAATCCGGCAATGTATCAGATGTCTGGACTAAGCAGGTTGTTACCGGTTTGAATGAAACCATGAACTTACAATCACTCTGTATATTTAACTCCAAATACTTTGTGTGCTCTGAATCCGGGAAACTATACTCCTCTGGAAATGGTTATGACTGGAGTTTGACTACCGGGAGAACTGATTTCCTGACTCTTTTCGGCTCCATAAACAGAAAATATATTAATGAGCCATATCCAGCTTATCTTATTGGTCTTGTAAAGGGCTCTTCCGGTGAGATTTTGCCGGCTAAATCCAATGATGGAGTTAACTGGACGACAGGTAATGCCCTTGATGCTGATTTCCCTGTTACTGATTATGCAAGTGTGAAAGGTTCTAATGTTACCGGAGTTCAGTTTTACACTGTTGCGACTGGTTTAAGACATGACGGAGGTTTTTCAACCAGCGTATGGTCAACAGAGAATGGTCTGGACTGGATTATGGTACAAAATAAAACACTATTCCCTAAGCTTTTTGCAGCGAACAAGAGAGGGGCACACCTTTTCTATTATGATAGCAATCTTGTTTGTCTGGGTGGTTTGGATACCAAAGGAAATATAATCAGTGATTTGAAAATATCAAAAGACCAGGGTAAGACATGGTTAAGTGCACCTGAAAACTGGATATTGAATACCTTGAATGATGGTATGGCTTTCGGAAGTGTATATATCGAAAATATTGAAGATACAGTAAATGATAAGAACAGAGAGTTTATGATTTTCTTTGGCGGTCAGAATAAGTCAGGAGTTAGTTCCGGAATTTGGAAAAGCTATCTGAATAAAATGATATTCGCCAGAAGATAAATATCATAAATGCATTTTTTTGAATACTTAAATTGCATTTTTTGCGTTATTGTTTGTGCTTGACAGTTATATTTAAAGCATGAAATTATTTAAGCGGTTCTTAATATTGATCTTATTATTATCTGTTCATGCTGTTCAGACGAAGGGTCAGAAGTATAAAGCGGAGTTTGGTCTCATGGGAGGTAAATCTTTTTACATGGGGGATGTTAATGCGGATAACCTTTTTTACAACAGCAGAAATAGTATAAGTCTGTTTTACAGATATAACCTTAATGGAAGATTTTCACTTAAGGCAAACATGGGGATGGCCGGAATCGCCGGCACTACTTCAGGATTGCAGGGTGAATTTCCAAATTGGGAAAATGTTGGTTTTGAAAGGAAATTATTGGATGCTGGTGTGCATCTTGAGATGAATTTTTTTGAGTATGGTATGCCTTCTTATGTCTCAGGATCGAACCTGATTTCACCCTATGTTTTTGTTGGGTTTGGAATAACCGGTTTTAAAACTGATGATTTGAATGCGACCCCCCATATACCTTTTGGCGTTGGTGTTAAGATTAAAGCTCTGCCACGAATAAATGTAGGTGTTGAATGGTCCTTGAAAAAAACATATGATGATAATCTGGATTATCTGCAAAGTTCTGCAGGTTTAAGCCTTTCAGATCCTTATGGTATTAAAAGTAATTATAACAAAAATAAAGACTGGTATTCTGCACTTGCCTTATTCATAGGTATTGATTTACAGTATGCCGGATCAAAATGTTACAGATAAATGTCTTATTTGGACCAAATTGACAGAAACCATTTGCCGAAGCATGTTGCCATTATAATGGATGGTAACGGAAGATGGGCAAAAAGTCTTGGGAAGGACAGGTTTTACGGACATATAGAAGGAGTGGTTTCTGTACGACAAGTTATGGAAGCAGCAAGAGAAGTGGGCATTTCTTATGTTACACTTTACACTTTTTCTACAGAAAACTGGAGCAGACCTGAGTCTGAGGTAATTGGTCTGATGAATCTGATGATAGATTCAATTGAGCGGGAGACACCTGATATGATTAAAAATGGTATCAGACTTGATATTATCGGTGATATTGAAAGACTTCCTGAGGATTTGCAGAAAAAAGCAAAATGGTGCATAAACGAAACCGCGAATTGTAAGGATTTGACATTGATACTCGCATTGAGTTATTCATCAAGGTGGGAAATTACCGAGTCTGTGAAGAAAATTGCCTCGGAAGTAAAATCCGGAGAAATAGATATTGAAGATATAGATGAGTCTTTAATTTCATCTCATCTTACGACCAAAAATATACCTGACCCGGATTTGCTGATCCGACCGGGAGGCGAACTCAGGATAAGTAACTTCCTTTTATGGCAGTTAGCATATTCTGAATTGTATTTTACTGATGTTCCATGGCCTGCTTTCCGTAAAGATGCTTTCTTTGAAGCGATTTATACGTATCAGAACAGAGAAAGAAGGTTTGGAATGATAAGTGAACAGATTAAAAAATAGATATCCATACTACATTATGTACAAGAAACTGATTGCTTTTGTTTTTGCTTTGTCAGGATTAATTCCCCTTACAGGAAACGGATTTGCCAAAGCTGCAATCTCTGATAATAACACTCCTCAGATTTTTTATTCATCTCCAAGAGAATATAAGATTGCCGGAATATCTGTCTCAGGTGTAGATAATTATGAGGATTATGTCCTCATAGGACTTTCCGGTCTGAGTGTGGGACAAATGATAAAAGTTCCCGGTGATGAAATTACCGATGCTCTCAGAAGATATTGGAGACATGGTCTTTTTTCAGACGTAAAAATACTGGCTACAAAAATCGAAGGAAATCAAATTTGGCTTGAGATAAAACTAGCCCCCCGCCCCAGAATAGGAAAGATTAATTTTAACGGATTTAAAAAATCCGATAAGGATGATATTGAAAATAATATAGGTCTTATAGTTGGTAATCAGATAACCCCTAATATGGCAGATCGTGCCAAAACTCTCCTGAAAAGACATTTTGATGAAAAGGGTTACAAGAATGCCACGATCGATATTATTCAAACTGAAGACCCATCAAATAAAGCTCAGGTTGTTGTAGATATTAATCTTGACAAAAAAGACAAAATAAAAGTAAATCAGCTTATAATTGATGGTAACTATGCCCTGTCTGATTCTAAGATCAACAGGGTAATGAAAAAAACCAATCAGAAAGGTAAGCTTGAAAATTTCTTCAGAACAAAGAAGTTTGTTGAAGAAGAATATAACAAAGATAAACAGGCTGTAATTGAAAAATATAATGAATTCGGTTATCGTGATGCTGTCATTGTGGCTGATACCTTTTACCGTTTCGATGAAAACTCTGTAAATGTTTACCTGAAAGTTGAAGAAGGACAGAAATATTATCACAGAAATATAAAGTGGATTGGAAACACCGTATATTCATCAAACGAATTAAATGCAACTCTTGGTATTGTCAAAGGTGATGTATATAATCAGAAACGCCTTGATGAAAGATTGAAATCTTCTGAAGCTGAAGATGCGGTTTCAAACATGTATATGGATAACGGATATCTTTTCTTCCAGGTGGATCCGGTGGAAGTCAATGTTGATGGAGACTCGATAGATCTCGAAATGAGAATTAGTGAAGATCGTCCTGCAACTATAAACCGTATAAATATAACCGGTAATGACAGACTTTATGAACATGTGATCAGGAGAGAGCTCAGGATGAAACCGGGAGAATTGTTTAGTCTTACTGACCTGAAGAGATCTGCAAGGGAAATTGCCCAAATGGGACATTTCGATCCGGAAAAAATGGATATTAAACCGGTTCCTCACAGAGAAGAAGGTACAGTTGACATCCAGATGGGGCTTACACCTAAATCAAACGACCAGATTGAGTTTTCTGCAGGTTGGGGTTCAACAGGTATTGTGGGTTCAATAAGTTTGAAGTTTACAAACTTCTCACTAAGAAACTTACTGAACCTTGGAACATACCGCATATTGCCTCAGGGTGAAGGTCAGACATTTTCGATCACAGGTCGTTCAAACGGTAACTATTACAGTTCAGGAAGTTTTCAGTTTACTGAGCCCTGGCTTGGAGGCAAGAGACCAAACTCTCTTTCTTTTTCCGGATTCTATTCTCATCAAAGTGATGTAAGTTCCAGATTTTATGATAATTATTATAATAATGCTTATAATTATGGTGGTTACGGCTATGGTGGCTATGGCAGTTATGGTGGATATAGCAGTTATGGCAATGGCTATGGCTATAATGATTATCAAAGCTCATATATGTATGAACTGGATCCTGACAAATATTTAAAGATGTGGGGTCTTTCCTTGGGCCTTGGAGCAAGGTTGACATGGCCTGACGACTTTTTTCAGGCTTACAGTGAGCTTTCTTTCCAGCATTACAGTTTAAAAGACTGGACTTATTTCGTTATTAATAATGGGAAAAGTAATGATTTCAGTCTTTCTTTAAATCTTGCGAGAAACTCTACTGATAATCCTTTGTATACACGTTCCGGATCTGATTTTTCTTTGTCTGTACAGGCTACTTTGCCTTACTCTTCATTCGATAAAAAAGGTGATGATTATTATGAGAGTTTAATTAAAGCAGGAAATACTGAAGAGTTATATAAGTGGATCGAGTATTATAAAATCAAGTTCAAGAGTAAAACTTATACTCCGCTTTCAAGCAACCGGAAACTTGTACTTATGACCAGATTTGATCTTGGATATCTTGGATCCTATAATAAGTATAAACAATCACCTTTCGGCTCTTTCTATATGGGTGGTGATGGTACAACTGGTTACAGCAGTGCTTATACATATGAAACCATAGCCTTAAGAGGGTACGAAAATGGTTCACTTGGTGCTTCAAATATTTATGAAAGAGTAGCCATGGAACTTCGCTATCCTCTGATGATGGAAACATCAACTACGATATATGCATTGGCCTTTGTTGAAGCAGGTAACCTTTGGGACAATGCTAAAAGCTGGGAGCCATTCAGGCTTAAACGCTCTGCAGGTGTTGGCGTCAGAATATTCTTACCGATGGTTGGTTTGATGGGTATTGACTGGGCTTATGGTTTTGATAAGGCAAACAGAACAGCTACCGGAATAAGCGGAAGTCAGTTCCACTTTGTAATCGGGCAGGAATTCTAAACATATGTTAAGCGCAATTACAAAATTTGTTAACGCCTGTCCTTTGTATTGTTTTATTTGTTAATTTTGATTTTCTCTTACTTAAAAAAGTATTTCATTTTTAATGTTGAATAAAAAATCAGAGGTATGAAACGTACAATATTATTGGTCGCATTTTCTGTATTTTTCGGAGTGATGGGCTCATTCGCACAAAAATTTGCACTGGTTGATATGGAATATATTCTTACGAAGATTCCTGCTTACGAAATGGCAAATGATCAGTTGAACCAGGTTTCAAAGAAATGGCAGTCTGAAGTAGAAGCTATAAACAAACAGGCTAAGGATCTTTATACTAAATATCAGTCTGAGATGGTTTATCTTTCGGATGAACTTAAACAAAAAAGAGAAGCTGATATTCTTGCAAAAGAAAAGGAAGCTGCTGACCTGAAGAAAAAATATTTCGGATCAGAGGGTGATTTGTACAAAAAAAGAGAAAGCCTGCTTAATCCAATTCAGGATGAAATATATAATGCAATAAAAACAATATCTGAAGAAGAAGGGTATATGTTGATACTTGACCGTTCGTCTGAAAACAAAATCCTTTTTGCTTCCCCAAAAATAGATATAAGTGACAATGTGTTACGTAAGCTTGGGTATTAAATTTTTTATTACATTTGCGGCTCAATTAAATATGATAATTACAAAATATTATGACTAAGAAAATTTTATTCTCTATCGTTTGCCTGCTTCCAATGATGCTGTTTGCTCAGGATCTGAAGTTTGGTTTCTTTAACCGTGCAGAAATTTTTCAGAGTATGCCTGAAACCACAGAAGCTACAAAAAAACTGGATGCATTAGCAAAGAATTATGAATCTGAATTGCTTAAGATGCAGGAAGAGTATCAGAAAAAAGGTTCTGATTTCGTTGGTGCACGCGACACTTTGCCTGAATCAATTAAAGTTCGCAGAATGACTGAAATTCAGGATCTTGAACAAAGACTACAGACATTCTATTCTGACTCACAAAAAGATATTCAAAAACAACAACAAGAATTGATCGTGCCTATCAATGATAAGCTGACAAAAGCTGTAAAAGCTGTAGGTGATGAAAACGGTTTTGTTTATATCTTTGACACATCAGCTAATGCCGGTCTTATGTATTGGTCAACATCGAAATGTGTTGATGTAACGACTATGGTAAGAGCAAAATTGAATTTAAAATAATCTGATTTTACAGATATTAAAAAAGGATGATTCTATGTCATCCTTTTTTGCTTTATGGGTGTTTATATTTCAAAATCTCAAATGAATATGAAGACAGGTCCTATTGGAGTCTTTGACTCAGGTTATGGCGGTTTGACAATACTTGAAAAAATCAGAGCCGAGTTACCTCAATTTGATTATTTATATTTGGGTGACAATGCCAGAACACCATATGGAAACCGCTCTTTTGATATGGTCTATGAATTTACGAGACAAGCTGTAATGTACTTGTTTGAACAGGGATGCCCTCTGGTTATTCTTGCTTGCAATACGGCTTCAGCAAAAGCTCTCCGTACAATTCAGCAAATCGATTTACCGAAAATGGACAGTAGCCTGAGAGTACTTGGTATCTTAAGACCAACAGTTGAAATACTGGGCTCATTTACAAAAACAAGACATGTAGGCCTTGTCGGTACACCCGGTACGATAATTTCAAACTCGTATCCGATCGAGACAAACAAACTTTTTCCGGATATTGTAATTACTTCTGAAGCCTGTCCGATGTGGGTTCCGCTTGTTGAAAACGGAGAACATGAATCTGAAGGTGCTGATTATTTTGTAAAGAAAAATCTTGATAATCTATTCAAAAGAGATCAGGATATTGATACTCTTGTTTTAGGATGTACGCATTACCCATTGTTGCTTCCTCTGATTGAGAAATATGTTCCTCAAGGTGTAAGGATAGTCTCTCAGGGTGAATTTGTCGCAGAAAGCCTTAAATCTTACTTTGAAAGGCATCGTGATATTGAAGATAAATGTGGCAAGGATGGTAAAGTCACTTATCTAACCACAGAATCTGTGCAAAAGTTTGAGGAAAATGCTTCAATCTTTACAAAAGGCAAAGTAAATGCTTCGCACGTCAGGCTTGGTTAGAAGCCTCTTTGTCTCAT
This sequence comes from uncultured Bacteroidales bacterium, assembly GCA_964500535.1. Classification (GTDB taxonomy): domain Bacteria; phylum Bacteroidota; class Bacteroidia; order Bacteroidales; family UBA1402; genus UBA8389. Next base: position 4,091 of record CAZCPI010000057.1, on the reverse strand, counting down.
AGCTTCAAAAGTGATTATCGCTGTTGAAACCGAGACATTAAGTGAATCTATTTTACCTCTCATAGGTATTTTAATTCTTTCATCTGCATTCTTCAGCCAGAATTGAGTGAGGCCATCAGCTTCTGTTCCCATGATTATTGCAGATGGTTTTTTGAAATCTTTTTCATGATACCATTCTGAAGCTTCGAGCTCTGCTGCATAACTTTTAATCTTATTCTTCTTTAACCAATCCCGGGTTTCTTCAGAAGTGGCAACACCAATCTGTACAGTAAAAATGCATCCTATGCCTGATCTTATAGCATTTGGATTGTAGATGTCGGTCGCCGAGTCGCAAATTATGACCGCATCAGCTTTTGCTGCATCAGCAGTACGCAAAATAGCTCCAAGATTACCCGGTTTCTCTACTGATTCAAGAATTATGATAAAAGGGTTTTCAGAAAGTTTTATTGAGTCAAGGTCATGTTTTTTTGGCTTAATTATCGAAATCAAACCATCTGAATTTTCCCTGTAAGCAAGTTTCTCAAAAACTGTCAAAGATATTTCAATCAGGCTTTCAGGATTAATTTTCTTCAATAAATCAGGATATTCACTTCTGGAATATACTTCAGGGCAATAAAACACATTTACAGGTGTATATCCTGCCTCCATAGCAAGAAACAACTCTCTTGCTCCTTCCATTGCAACAAGGCCTGCTTCACGTCTTTCTTTGTTTTTAGATAGTTGAAGTATTTGTTTAATCCTTGGATTATGTATGCTGGTGATTTTTTCCATATGTCAGATCGAAAGCCCAAAATTGCGAAAAGATTTTGATGTCCCCAAAAAAAACTGTACGTTTACAGCCCGATTTTTAAATCCGGGCAGCATGTTACCCGCTGCTCGCGGAGAAAGGATTCAATTCATGAACGCATTATCCCGCTGTTTTTTGGCGTGGTAACTCAAATTATCTGTTAGGTTGTCTGTTTTAAAATGTATTATGTATGCTTGAGCTAAATGTAAAGGGTTGGAAAGATTACGAACTTATTGATTCAGGTGATTTTGAAAAACTTGAACGCTACGGCAAATATATTTTAAGAAGACCTGAACCTCAGGCTGTATGGCCCAAACGTCTTTCAGATGCTGATTGGGAAAGTATGCCGCAAGCATGGTTCAGAAAAAGCAAAAATGACAATTCATTTGATTCAGGTGAAAGGGGAGAATGGATCTGTAAAAAAGGTATGCCTGACCAGTGGTTTATAGAATATCCCTTAAACGGGAAGAGTATAAAATTCCGCCTGGGAATGACATCATTCAAACATGTTGGTGTTTTTCCTGAACAGGCTTCAAACTGGGATTTTATTTATGATAAGGTTAGCAGTATTAAAAGTGATTCTGTTGAGCCAAATGTCTTGAATCTTTTTGCGTACACAGGAGGAGCTACTCTTGCTGCTGCCTCAGCCGGAGCAATGGTGACACATGTTGACTCTGTGAAACCTGTAATTACATGGGCAAAAGAAAATTTTGAAGCTTCAGGATTGCAAAATGCGAGATGGATAGTAGAAGATGCTATGAAATACGTAACCAGGGAAGTGAAAAGGGGTAAAAAGTATCATGGTATTATCCTTGATCCTCCTGCGTATGGTCGTGGTCCTGATGGAGAGAAATGGACTCTTCAAGGTCAGATTTCTGCTATGCTTGAATCTTGCAGCTCGCTGCTTGAAGAGGGTGGTTTCATTATACTGAATCTTTACTCTATGGGCTTCTCTCCGGTGATTGCTGCCAACCTTCTTTGCATGTATTTCCCGGATTATAAAGAAAAGATTGAATATGGGGAGCTTATGGTTTCAGACAAAACCGGGCTCAGACTTCCATTAAGTGTCTTCGCCCGGTTTTAAATAAATCTTTTTTAGGCAGTATTCTAAAAAATCCGGTGGTGCGTGAATTCCCCGTTAGTGGTTTTACCTGCAAAGAGTAAAGATTACACGTAGCCTGCGCCCCCGAGATTTAGTTATACTTATTTATTTCAGGCAGATTTTGTAAACTAAAGCAATCTCGCTTGGTATAAAAGCCGGTTTATTAATTTTCAAACCGGTTTCATTTTGTAACCAGTTGATCTTTTCTTTGCTTCCAAGGAGTTTTACACTTTTAACCTTGTTGGTTATTTTGCCGGCGGCAAGGCTTTTGATTAATATATCTTCATCAGGAACGCCCATCAGAGTTGCATAAAGAGTTTTTCCTTTAATATTAAATCGTATATCACGTGCTGAATATTTGATCCTGTTCTCGTTGAAACCCTGTGCGTTTATCGGATTTGAGGCTTCAGCAGACGGACCTTCTCCAAACTTAGTCCACGGACGGGTGTCATAAATACTTTCCTTGTTAATGTCCATCCATTTTGTTATGCCTTCTACAACTTCAATTTCTTTTTCATCTATACTTCCATCTCCACGAACAGGTATATTCAGGAGCAAATTTCCGTTTTTGCTTACCACATCTACAAGCATCTGGATAACATTTTTAGCAGATTTGTAACGATTGCCATTGTAAACTCCTTCATTGTAATGCCAGTCACCAATGCATGTACATGTCTGCCAAGGTTTTTCCTGTATCTGATCAGGTGCTCCTCTTTCGACATCCCAGACCATGCATTCTTTTTGTTCTTTATTTAATACTTTTCCAAAAAGCACTGCATTCAGTTTGCCTTTATTTTTATTCATGTTTGAATTGTAAAAGTGAGCGGCGATTTTCAAGCCTGCATCACTAACAGGATATAATGGAAGTGCTGTATCATCAAAATAAACAAGTTCAGGTTTAAACTGGTTAATCATGTCTATGGTACGATTGTAGAATTTCTCGCAATAAGCCTGAGAAGGTATTGATGCCCCGTTACCCCAGTTCCATTGACTGTGTATTCTACCGGTATTATCGCTACCCTCACTAAGAGGATGATTTTGTGCGTATAGATCCTGAGGATCCAGACCTTCCCACCACAAACCTTTACCGTCTTCTTTTGTAAGTTTTCCATCATAAGGAATGCCTTCCATGTCACCGGATTTGTCCGATCTTTGTGATACTTCCATCCATGTCCATGAATGTGCAGCATGGACACTCAGACCCAAAGGCAGGTTGTATTTTTTTGCAGCTGCTGCCCATCCTGCCAGAATATCTTTTTTAGGACCTACATTCACTGTATTCCATGGCTGATACTTGCTGTTCCACATGTCAAGATTATCATGATGATTTGCCATTGCAAAGAAGTATTTGGCTCCGGCACGTTTATAAAGTGCCACTAATTTCTCAGGATCCCACTTTTCAGCTTTCCAGTCATTTATAATATCCTTAAATCCGAATTTTGAAGGATGACCATAATTCTTTAAAAACCATTTATACTGCCAGCTTCCTTCATCATACATGGAGCGTGCGAACCAATCACCCTGGCCCGGTTGACATTGAGGGCCCCAATGTGCCCATATACCAAACTTTGCATTGCGAAACCACGCAGGAGCTTCATATTGACTAAGTGACTGCCAGGTAGGTTCGAATTTGCCGCTTGCCATTGGTTCATTACCTTCTGTTCTTACAGGTACCTGATAACTCTCCTGAGCAAATAAAGGATATTGGAATAATAAAGTCGCTATTATGAGTATAGCTTTTTTTAAACTTCTTTGCATGTGTTTATTTTTTAATTAAGGTCAATATGTGATATTTCGTGTGCGTATTAAAAAAAACCTGAACACTATTCAGTGTACATGTATGATTATTGCAAAAATAAGTAAGTTCTTCAAATTAAACAGACATGTATTAAAATAAAAAGCTCCTGATTGTAAACCAGAAGCTTATATATGTTTTTAACATTTTGTCGGGATGAGAAGACTCGAACTTCCGACCTCTACGTCCCGAACGTAGCGCGCTACCAACTGTGCTACATCCCGATTGAAATGCACTGCAAAGTTATAAAAGCTTTTTAATTGTTCAAAGATATTCTGCCATAAGGTGAAAAAATATTATTGGTAATGCTTGTAATATTAAAAAATGAATTGTACTTTTGTGCCCGCTAACGAAAGGTACCATAGCTCAGTTGGTAGAGCAAAGGACTGAAAATCCTTGTGTCCCCG
>CAZCPI010000056.1:0-13906 GCA_964500535.1 uncultured Bacteroidales bacterium | reverse complement strand
AGTTTATCAATCAAAACGCATAAAGTATCATAAAAAGCCTTGTTAGTCATATCTTCATTAATTGTAACAGCGTATTTTGATTTTATCCTGTTCCAATCAATTCCCTTTTGTTCAAAATATGAATACTTCCTGTCTATGCCATTCCAAAAACAATCAAAAATCTCCCTTTTGCTGGATGTTGGAGTTTCAAGAACCAAACTTTCACAGGAAGTAAAAATGATTGAGGTACACACGAGTGCATATATTTTCAGAAACCATTTCATCCCTACACTTATTTTAAATTAAAAGTAAATTTAAATTCAAACATACTTAAGCACGTTTTTGCACTATTGAATTCAGGTTTCGTCCCGACATAATTGCAATAATAACCAAACTCTAGACCATTTCTGTTTTTAAGGTAATATGTCAAAAGAAGCGAGGTTTCAATATCCGTATAATTATGTAAGCCACCTATGTAGTTCGACTTAATATCAATTAAACTTAACTTCTCAGACAAACCATCTGCTCCGATACCTGTATAACTTGGAGTGAATACCTTAGATAATAAAGGGGTTACGAAATTTGCTTCCAGTTTAAATCGTTTGGGATTTGATTTGTCTTCGTGATATAAATTGAAATATCTAATGGCTTTTGCTGCGACAGACAAGCTCCCGGCACCTTCGTATGTTAAATGTGAATTAGCCAGCTCACCATTATTGATTCTTATTCCAAGGTTGGCGCCTAATGAAGGTCCCGCAAAAAGATAAAAGTCTTCTTTGTCAATCTCATAAACATTCCATAAATATGCAATTCTAAGATTTTCTTTACGACTGTTAACCGTGTTAGTGCTTGGTAATGAGACTCTGTAGGGTGATAGAACACCAAATGCAAAAACATTTTTAATTTGAAGTATTGATTTACCAATACCGAAAAGACCTTCGATATCAGTTCCCGTACAAACACCTGTATAAGGTAAGCATGTATTTATTTCCTCATTAACAGAAATCAGTGAAATACCACCGCCAAAACTTAAATATGAACAGTTTTTAAATGAACTTTTATTTTCTTCAGACCAGGCAGTCAAAAAAAGCATCATCAGCACGATAGTCAACAAAAAACGTTTTCCCATATTCTTATATTAAAAGACTTTTGCCAAAAGCCATACATTCGCTGCGTTTAAGATTGTCATAATCTTCGAAACCCGGGAAGGATTGCATTTGTTTCAGGATTTCAGGTTCAAGAAGACCGGCAGTAATACGACCCAAAAATATCATGGAAGGGATATCGTTTACTCCGGTAATTCTGACAAGATGATTTTTAAAAAACCTGTCATAGAGATTTTCTGTGACAGGTTTTCTCATATTTCCACAAACAGCAAACATAGCGCGGATTTTATTTTTCAAAAGATTTTTATTTATGGCCAGATAATCCTGCAATTCGGATGGAGTAACATTCGATCTTATTGAACCTCCGATAATTATATTTTTATATCCCGATAAATCAGGGTTTTCCCTTACATCAAAAACATCAGCAATACCATTCATTCCTTCTGAAATCCATACACTTGCATCTCTTGAAGAACCACACCAGGTGCCATATAAGATTGCCCATTCTTTGTTTTTTGAAGTAGTATAATACTTCAGTGACCATAACTTACCTGGTAATATCAATGCCCCCAGAGCCAATATACCCGATTTTAAAAAATCACGTTTTTCCATTAATCTATTAAAGAATTTCAGGCTTGTAAATCAGTAAATGAAAGTTTCAGTATTTCAAACAATCCTTTGTCTCCGAGTTTCAGCTCAGGTATGCAGAGTAAAGACATGAACGCCAAGGTCATAAAAGGAGCACTTAAACCACTACCCAGTTCTTTTGCCATTGCATCAGCCTTTTCATACTGTTCCGCTATGGTGAAACCGTCCGCGTCAGACATAAGACCACCTACAGGTAAAGGCATTATACTTACTTTTTCACCATCTTTAGCTAAAATGCCACCTTTACAGTCAATTATCATATTTATAGCAGAAGCAATTTCTTCGTCGGTTGTACCAACAGCTACAATGTTATGACTGTCATGTGCCACAGTAGATACCAAAGCCCCGCGTTTAAGGCCGAAATTCTTGATGAAACCGATAGCAGGAGATGACTTTTTGTACCTGTTGTAAACCACAATTTTTAATAAGTCCTTATCAACATCTGATACTATATTACCATTTGAGATTTTAGGCTCTTGAAGAGATGATATTGTATATAATTGACCGTCTTCAGCTTCAATAACCCTGATTCTACCACCTTTAGGTTCAATATGAAGTTGGTCTGCATCGATTTTAGTTGCAATAAAAGCGTTTATCCTTTCCTTTGGTATATATCTGTCAAAGCATGCCCTGCCATTTTCGGCAACAACTTTGCCTTCAATACAGGTGGCTTTAATATTAAAATCTTTCAGGTTGTCAATGATTATAAAATCAGCTGGATCACCTGTCTGCAATAATCCGACATTAAGCTTGTAGTGTTTAACGGGATTATATGAACATGCCCTGATAATATCCATAGAGTTAAATCCATTAGATACAGCTCTTTTTACCAAAGAGTTGATATGCCCGTTTTTCAGGAGATCATCAGGATGCTTGTCATCTGAACAAAACATAATTTCATCGGGATATTTTTCAATTAAAGGAATCAGACTATCAAAGTTTTTCGCAGCACTACCTTCACGAATTATAATTTTCATTCCAAGTGAAATCTTTTCCTCAGCCTCACTTATTGACATACATTCATGGTCAGTCGAAATACCACTAGAAACATATTTCATCAATCCGTCTCCAGACAGGTTCGGTGCGTGTCCGTCTATTGGTTTTCCGTTATCTTTTGCAGCTTTCAATTTAAGAAGCACCTGCTCGTCATCATAAAGCACTCCCGGAAAATTCATCATTTCGCCCAAATACAAGATATCAGGATTCTGCATCAGTTTTTCGATTTCACAGGCATCCAGTATGGCACCTGAGGTTTCAAAACCTGTGGCAGGAACGCAGGAAGGAGCAGCAAAATAAAATTTCATCGGGGATTTCTTCCCGTTTTGTATCATGAATTCAACACCCTTAACTCCGCAAACATTGGCAATTTCATGCGGATCACTTACACAGGCAACAGTACCATTAGGAACCGATAATCTTGCAAACTCCGATGGTAACATCATCGAGCTTTCGATGTGAATATGAGCGTCAACCAGACCGGGCAGAATATATTGGTCATCAACTATCTCTGAAGGTTGTATTGAAGTTATTTTTCCGTTTTCAATCGTAATTACTCCGTCAGTTATTTTCTTTGAAACCACGTCAACTATATGACCCGAAAATGTTTTCATTTGTAATATTTAAATTATGACAATAAAGAACGCCGCATTGTAAAAAACTATTTATTGTAAAGATCCGTTCCGGTATTCACGTTTCATACTATCAGGATTGCATTATATAGTTTATGTTTGATTAATCTCACGAATTTAAAGATTAATGAATTAATTTTACACGGTAAAAAAAAATAATTTCAAAAAATAATGATGATTACAGAAGAAAGCTCAAAAAATAATAATTCTTCATTGTTGACTATCCTTGGTCCAACAGCCTGCGGTAAAACAAAACTGGCTGTTTCTCTGGCTTCAAAGATAGGTGGTGAAATTATAAGTGCAGATTCCAGGCAGGTTTATCGGGGTATGGACATAGGCACTGGAAAAGATCTGTCAGAATATAATTCTTTTGGCACAATGATTCCATATCATTTGATAGACATCGTTGATGCCGGATATAAATACAATGTTTTTGAATATCAGAAAGACTTTATTGAAGCTTATGAGGGTATACTGTTTCGAAATAAACGACCGGTTTTTTGTGGCGGAACCGGGCTTTACCTCGAATCGGTATTAAGGAACTATGATTTAATACCGGTTCCCGAGAACCCTGAATTAAGAAAAGAACTTGAAAACAAAACGCTTGATGAATTAAAAGAAATTCTGTTAAGGTACAGACAACCACATAATAAAACAGATTTTGATACGGTAAAAAGGGCAGCAAGAGCCATAGAAATTGAAGTGTATTATCAGGAAAATCCTGAAAAACGCAGGACTTTTCCAAAGATTAATTCAATTGTATTCGGACTTGATATTGAAAGAGAAGAAAGACGCAGAAGAATCTCTGCCCGTTTAAAAGCCAGGATTGATGAAGGTATGATTGAAGAAGTTGATGGTATTATAAAGAGTGGCGTCAGTGCTGACGATCTTATCTATTATGGCCTTGAATATAAATATGTTACTATGTATTTGATTGGTCAACTTACGTTTGATGAAATGTTTGGTCAGCTTGAGATAGCTATACATCAATTTGCAAAAAGACAAATGACATGGTTTCGCGGAATGGAAAAACGGGGCGTAAAGATTAACTGGCTGAATGCAATGGATGATCCTGAAACCAATGTTCAAAAAATAATCAACCTAACCTGCTGATTTTACGAAGTTTCTCTTCGTCAATAATTTTAATTCGTCTCCCATCCATCGAAATAACTTTTTCTGAAACGAACATTGACAGCGTTCTTATTGCATTAGACGTAGTCATATTTGAAAGATTGGCAAGATCCTCTCTGGACAGATATACGTTAATAGTTGCTCCGTCTTCTTCAAGTCCGTAGTTGTCACGCATAAAAATAAGAGATTCAGCCAACCGGCCTCTGATGTGTTTTTGAGTCAGATTTACCTGACGGGCATCGGATACACCCAGGTCAAAAGCAAGTGCTCTTATGAAGAAATTTGCAAGTTCGATGTTTTGATGTACAAGTTTAAGGACAACTTCTCTGGGGAACATTATAATTGTAGAAGATTCAAATGCAGAGGCTGAAGTGTTATACTTGCCATCTACAAATATTGCTCTGTAGGCAAAGTAATTAACAGGTTGCATAATTCTGACAATCTGATTCCTTCCTCCAACACCTTCCTTATATATCTTAACTTTACCCTGAATAAGGCACATCATATGTGTAGGATCATCTCCTTCATAATGAATTACCTCATTTTTCTTAAAGTGCTGAACAATATAGTTAGCTCTAAGGTATTCTTTTTCATCAGAATTAAGGACACTCCAGATTTCATCCAGATTTTCAAGATCCTTATCAAAAGATGTAGTTTGTTTCTTCACAATTTCTGTTATATAACATAGTTATAAAACGCAAATTTAGAATATAAATACATAATTCCAACACTTTGTTCATAATTTTTTCGATGAATGTAATTAAGCAGGAATAATAGGTAATTTTTTCTGTTATAATACTAAACGTATCTTATAAGCCGGCATTTTCTTAAAAATCATACATTTTTTTACTATTTTTGCAGTCAAATGATAAATATGATATCTGGTCAACGTATTTTGATTTCAAATAGTAACAAAATGCCTGAATTCAGATTTTTATAAGTTAACTAAAAAGATTGTGATGACTAATTTGAGAAGGCCCGAGAATACAGCCATAATTTTGATCCATTGTCCTGATCAAAAAGGTATTCTTGCTGCTGTTACCGATTTTATTAATATTAATAAAGGCAACATTCTTTATCTTGACCAGCATGTGGATAGAAAAGCAAATGTTTTTTTTATGCGTGTGGAATGGTCTCTTGATCAGTTTACGATACCAAAGGAGAAAATTGAAGATTATTTCAGTACGTTGTATGCTGTAAAATATAATATGACTTTCAGGCTTTATTTTGGTGATAACAAACCTAAAATGGCGATTTTTGTTTCGAAGATGTCTCATTGCCTTTTTGATTTACTTGCACATTATTCTGCCGGAGACTGGAATGTGGAAATTCCGTGCATAATAAGCAATCATGAAGATCTTCAATCGGTTGTAAGTCAGTTTGGAATACCATTTCATTATTTCCCGATAACAAAAGACAATAAGGATGCTCAGGAAGTGAGGGAGATGGAGTTGCTTTCATCTTATGGCGTTAATTTTATTGTTTTAGCCAGATACATGCAAATTATTTCAGAAGATTTTGTTGCTGCTTATCCCCAGAAAATTATTAATATTCATCACTCTACTTTACCTGCTTTTGTCGGTTCAAAACCATATCATGCAGCATATGAACGCGGGGTGAAAATTATAGGAGCTACAAGCCATTATGTTACGGTTGATCTTGACGCCGGTCCTATTATTGATCAGGATGTTATAAGAATTTCTCACAAGGATACTGTGGAAATGATGATAAGAAGAGGTCAGGACATTGAAAAAATAGTACTTTCCAGAGCAGTAGAAAAGCATATTGAAAGGAAGATCCTGACATATCAGAACAGAACTGTTGTTTTTAGTTGATGTTTCCTGATGAAAAGAGTATGCTTGAACAAAAAGTCCGGGCCTGTTATGATTTTTGGCATGCGGCGTTCCATACGACCTTAATGTAAAAAATAAAACGATAACGTATGAAAATAGCCGTTATAAAATATAATGCCGGAAATATATATTCGGTGGTTCATGCATTAAGGAGACTTGGCATCGAGCCTTTGGTAACTGATGATCATGAAGCAATTATGTCTGCTGATAAAGTTCTTTTTCCCGGAGTTGGAGAAGCATCATCAACAATGGCTTATCTTCGGGCCAGGAAAATGGATATGCTGATAAAAGATTTGAAGCAACCTGTTCTGGGCATATGTATAGGCCTTCAACTAATGTGCCGGTTTTCTGAAGAAGGAAAAACTAATTGTATTGGCATCTTTGATGCAGATGTGAAGAAATTTATTCCTTCAAAACAATCAGGGAAAGTACCACATATGGGTTGGAATACTATTGAGGGCTTGCAGACAGGTTTATTTTCGAAAGATCTTGAAAAGAGTTATGTTTATTATGTTCACAGTTTTTATGCTGAGGTGTGTAAACAAACAATAGCAAGAACAAATTATCTGAGTGAATTCAGTGCCGCTTTGCATAAAGACAACTTTTATGCTACTCAGTTTCATCCCGAAAAAAGCGGCCCTGTTGGGGAAAGAATATTATCAAATTTCTTAGCTTTATAAAATGGATATAATACCTGCAATAGATCTTATTGATGGTAAATGTGTAAGGTTATCACAAGGTGATTATGAGCGTAAAACTGTTTATAACGGTAATCCCCTTGAAGTAGCTAAACAATTTGAAGATAATGGTATCCGACGATTGCATCTTGTTGATCTTGATGGAGCCAGGGCTCATCATATTGTAAATTACAGAGTGCTGGAAAAAATTTCCGTCAATACATCATTAGTGATCGATTTTGGAGGAGGACTTAAGTCAGATGATGATTTGAGAATCGCTTTTGAATGTGGAGCCGGCATGATAACAGGAGGCAGCATAGCTGTAAAATCACCTGATATATTTGAATCCTGGCTGAAAACGTATGGTTCTGACAAAATAATTCTCGGAGCCGATGTAAGAGATGAAAAGATTTCGGTAACAGGCTGGACGGAGTCAACAGATTTAAAATTAATACCTTTTTTAAATAAATACATTAATAAAGGTGTTACTAAGGTTATTTGTACTGATATTGGCAAAGACGGGATGCTTGAAGGTCCGTCGTTAGAGCTTTATAAAAATATTTTGTCAGAATTTCCTGATTTGTATTTAGTTGCCAGTGGAGGGGTTTCATCAATAAAAGATCTTGAAAATCTTGCATTGGCCGGATTACCTGCCGTCATTTTTGGTAAAGCTATTTATGAGGGTAGAATTGAACTAAAAGATTTGAAAAATTTTATATAATTTTATTGGATGCTGGCAAAAAGAATTATTCCATGTTTGGATGTCAAGGATGGGCAGACTGTAAAAGGCATTAACTTTGTTGATTTACGTCAGGCAGGAGATCCTGTTGAGCTTGGTCAGGAGTATAGCCGTCAGGGAGCTGATGAGCTTGTATTTCTTGATATAACTGCTTCTCACGAAGGGAGAAAGACATTTTCAGAAATGGTCAGAAAGGTTGCCTCCAAAATCAATATTCCTTTTACGGTTGGTGGTGGCATAAATGAGCTTGCTGATGTGGATAATTTACTGAATGCAGGAGCAGATAAGGTTTCAATAAATTCTGCAGCTATTCGCAGACCTGAACTTATAAATGAAATTGCATCCAATTTTGGTTCTCAGGTTTGTGTTGTTGCAATTGATGCGAATATTGTTGATGGTAAGTGGATGTGTTTCCTTAACGGGGGTCGCATTCCTACAGATAAAGATTTGTTTTCATGGGCATACGAAGCTCAGGAAAGAGGAGCAGGTGAGATATTATTTACAAGTATGATGCATGACGGGGTTAAAACCGGTTATGCGAATGATGAGTTATCAAGACTTTCAGAATCTTTGTCAATTCCGGTTATTGCTTCTGGTGGAGCCGGTAATATGGAACATTTCAGGGATGCTTTTACATTAGGCAAAGCAGATGCTGCTCTTGCTGCAAGTGTTTTTCATTTTGGCGAAATCAGGATACCTGATCTGAAAGATTATTTACGTTCCGAGGGTGTAGTTGTTAGATAAACTAATGTTATGAATTTAGACTTTAATAAGATGGACGGTCTGATTCCTGCAATTATTCAGGATGACAAGACTAAAGTTGTTTTGATGCTTGGTTTCATGAATGAAGAAGCGCTGGAAAAAACCAAAGAAATCGGGAAAGTTACATTTTTCAGCAGAACCAAAAACAGGCTATGGACTAAAGGAGAGGAAAGTGGAAATTTCCTGAACGTAGTATCCATAAAAGAAGATTGTGATCAGGATACATTATTGATTAAGGTAAATCCTGTTGGAGTGGTTTGTCATAATGGTTGGGATACTTGCTTTAACGAGACAAATGATAATGAAGGTTTTGACTTTCTCGTTTACCTGCAGCATTTTATTGAAAAGAGATTTAAAGAAATGCCTGAAGGATCGTATACAACATCTCTGTTTAAAAGCGGAGTAAACCGTATGGCACAGAAAGTTGGAGAGGAAGCTGTTGAAACTGTGATTGAGGCAACTAATGGTACAGAAGAGGGTTTCATTTATGAAGCTTCCGATCTTATATATCATTTAATTGTATTACTGACTTCAAAAGGATACAGTCTGGATGATTTGGGAAAAGAATTAAAGAAAAGACATAAATAAATATCTTTGTATCCGGTTATCTGGTAAGCAGATAGAAAAAGGATTTTTACTCATTTAAATTATGTAAATAAAATGGATGCCGAATATCTTATAGATTATGAAGATGTGGAAGTTTGTCAGGATGAACTTGTTGTTTTGCAGGGAGTTAGTCTGAAAATCCGGAAAGGTGAATTTGTTTATATAATGGGAAAAGTTGGTTCAGGCAAAAGTAGTCTTCTTAAGACTATGTATTGTGAGATACCTGTAACCAGTGGCTCGGCAAGTATTTTGGAGTATGATCTTTTGAAAATTAAGAGCAGAAATATACCGTTTCTCAGGAGAAAGCTTGGAATTGTATTTCAGGATTTTCAGTTACTTACGGATAGAAATGTAGAATCCAACCTGTCATTTACGCTTGAAGCCACAGGCTGGAAAAATAAAATTGAAATTAAGGACAGGATTGCTGAGGTGCTTACTAAAGTAGGAATGCCTAATAAAGGGTATAAAATGCCTCACGAACTATCAGGAGGTGAGCAGCAACGTATAGTAATGGCCAGAGCTCTTCTGAATTCTCCTCAGATTATACTTGCTGACGAGCCTACAGGTAATCTTGATACTGAAACCGGAGCTGAAATTGTTGAACTTCTACATAATATCAGGGAGTCAGGAACGACAGTTATAATGAGTACGCATAATCTGAGTATAGTTAATACATTTCCCGGTAAAGTTCTGAAATGTGAAAATGGTCATTTGATAGAATAAATGTGTAAATTTGTATAGATAATAAACTTAAAAAGAATTTTCAATATGAAAGTGCTGAAGTTTGGTGGTACGTCAGTGGGCTCATCCCAACGTATGAAAGATGTTTCCAACCTCATTTTGGATGGGAACAAAAAGATTGTAGTTTTGTCTGCGATGTCAGGAACAACAAATACCCTTGTGGAAATATCAGATTACCTGTATAAACGTAATCCTGCTGCTGCCAATGAAACTATTAATAAACTGGAGATAAAATACTCTGCAGTAGTTGACGAACTTTTTGATAAAGAGGAAACCAAAATTAAAACAAACGATTTTCTTCGCAGCCAGTTTGATTATATCAGATCTTTTACTGAAAATCTTTTCACACTTTTTGAAGAAAAAATAATTCTGGCTCAGGGAGAAATATTATCCACAAATATATTTACAAATTATTTGCTTGAAAAAGGAGTGAACGTTGTATTGTTGCCTGCTTTGGAATATATGAGAATTGACAAAAATTCTGAACCGGATATGGAATATATCAGAGAAAATCTGAGCAGACAACTTAATGAATATAAGGAAGCCGATTTATATATTACGCAAGGTTTTATTTGTCTGAACGCTTACGGAGAAGTTGATAATCTCCAGCGTGGTGGTAGTGATTATTCTGCTTCTCTTATAGGTGCAGCTATCAAGGCTGAAGAAATTCAGATATGGACAGATATTGATGGAATGCATAATAACGATCCAAGAGTTGTTGACAAAACAAGTCCGGTTTCACACCTTCACTTTGAAGAAGCTGCTGAACTTGCTTATTTTGGTGCGAAAATACTACATCCAACCTGTATTTTACCTGCAAAACTTGCCAATATTCCTGTAAGACTCTTAAACACTCTGCAGCCTGAAGCTTTCGGTACATTGATTTCAAATAAGACCGAAAAAGGTAAATTAAAAGCTGTTGCTGCCAAGGAAGGTATTACGGCAATTAAGATAAAATCCGGTCGTATGCTTCTTGCTTACGGTTTCCTCAGAAAAGTTTTTGAAATATTTGAAAGTTATCAGACTCCAATCGATATGATATGTACTTCAGAAGTTGGAATATCACTTACTATAGATAACAATAAGCATCTTCATGAAATTATTGACGAACTCAAAAAATTCGGAACCGTTACAGTAGATACAGATATGGTTATTATATGTGTCGTTGGTGATCTTGAGTGGGAAAATGTTGGTTTCGAATCATTGGTTCTGAGAGCGATGAAAGATATTCCAGTCAGAATGATTTCGTATGGAGGCAGCAATTACAATATTTCCATGCTCGTCAAGTCTCAGGATAAAAAGAAAGCCATGCAGTCTTTAAGTGATAACCTTTTCAATAATTAATTCGGAGATTTAAGAAATATGGATGCAAAAGGCAAGTTTCCATTGAATAAGTTTTCTTCGCTGGAAACGCCATTCTACTATTATGATATTGATTTATTAAGAAAGACTCTTGAGAATCTGACTACTGAAGCAGGAAAGTATGGCTATAAAGTACATTATGCAACTAAAGCCAATGCTAATTCAAGGATACTTTCTATTATAAGCGGATATGGTCTTGGTGCGGATTGTGTAAGCGGAGGTGAAGTCAGAGCTGCGATAAATGCCGGATTCCCGGCTTCAAAAATAGTGTTTGCCGGAGTAGGTAAGGCTGATTGGGAGATTAATCTTGGACTTGATTATAATATTTTTTGTTTTAATGTCGAATCCATCCCGGAGCTTGAGGTTATTAATGAACTGGCAGGAGCGAAGGGTAAAACTGCAAATATTGCGCTCAGAATTAATCCGAATGTTGTTGCTGACACTCATCATTATATCACGACCGGAAAAGAAGAAAACAAGTTTGGCATAGCTCTTTCGGATATTGAAAAAGTTCTGGAATCTGTCAGAATATGTAAAAATATAAATCTTATCGGTATTCATTTTCATATTGGTTCTCAGATACTTGAAATGAATAATTTTGCCGGTTTATGCAGCCGGTTGAATGAGTTGCAGGATTTATTTGAAAGAAACCATGTGATTTTGAAACATATAAATATGGGTGGAGGATTAGGCATTGATTATCAATATCCTAATAAACAACCTATACCTGACTTCGGGACTTATTTCAAGACTTTCCATAATATGGTAAAGTTGCGTGAAGGTCAGATTATGCATTTTGAACCGGGTAGATCAGTAGTTGGCCAATGTGGAAGTTTGATTACCAAAGTCCTTTATGTTAAGGAAGGAGTCAAAAAAAAGTTTGCTATAGTTGATGCAGGTTTTTCTGATTTAATAAGACCTGCCTTATACCAGGCTTATCACAAAATTGAAAATTGTTCCTCTGAGGAGCCAATAGAAAAATATGATGTTGTCGGACCAATATGTGAGTCAAGTGACACCTTTGGCAAAAATGTTGAACTAAATAAAACTAAACGCGGTGATTATATTGCCATAAGATCAGCCGGCGCTTATGGTGAAATAATGGCATCGCAGTATAATCTGAGAAAACTTCCCGCAGCAGTATTCTCTGAAGAATTAGTTTAATATGGATTTTGTTTCTTTTATCGATGATAGTTTTGAACAGATTTCTGTTGCAGTATTAATAATTCTATGGCTGATACAACTATGGTTTTATCTATTCCGCTATAATGGGATTTTAAAATATTCAAAAAAGCAGGATGGCATTTCTTCAGGAAATGTAAACGAAAAACTGCCGGTTTCGGTTATTATTTGTTCCAGAAATCAGGCAGACAACCTGAGAAAAAATTTAAAACTAATTCTTGAACAAAAATATAATGAATTTCAGGTCGTTGTTGTAAATGATGCATCGATAGATGAAACCGAAGATGTCCTGACATCTCTGGAACAAACATATCCCAATCTTTATCATACATTTGTTCCAAAGGGTGTACAAAATGTCAGTTCAAGGAAGATGGCTATGACTATCGGTATAAAAGCTGCTAAATACGAACATCTGATATTTACTGATCCGGACTGTATACCTGAAAGTGAGTACTGGATTGAATCCTTAATGAGCAATTTTGATGTCAATTGTGGTTTAGTTCTGGGGTATTCTCACTACATTGATAGTAAAGGATTATTGAAGAAAATGGTTTCATTTGATAATATGTTTACGGCAATTCAATTTATGGGTATAGCACTTTCCGGTAAAGCATTTATGGGTTTTTCGACAAATATGGCTTACCGAAAAGAGCTGTTTTTCAGGAATAAAGGCTTTGCATCACATTTGAATCTGAATTCAGGTGATGATGATCTTTTTATTGGAGAAATCTCTGATAAAAATAATACCAGAATTGCTGTAAATCCCAATAGTATAATTAGTGTTGAAAAAGATAGTGTTTGGGGAAGTTGGAAAAACAAAGTGAAAAGTCATTTTGCGACATCCGGATACTATTCTAACGGTACCAAATTGAGATTAAATTTAGAAACCGGTAGTCGTTGCCTTTTTTATCCTTCTGTTATCGCGGCAATAATTGTTTTTTCTATTTGTGCTAATTACCTGATTGTGTCAATATCCGCATTTCTGTTATTAAGCAGATACCTGATTCAACTGATGATTATTAATAAAACAGCTGTGAAACTGAATGAAAATCGTTTTTTTGCAACCTTGATACTATTTGACCTTATATTGCCTTTTATAAAGTTTTTCTTTAAGGTTTTTCATATCAAAGAGAAAAAGAACGATTTTACAATCAGATACGTTCGTTAAATTATCCCTCAGTCTTTATTGTACAGAGGGAGTTACAGTAAACCAGTATTCTTTTTCAGTAGCTATCGCCTGCATTACCCTCATCATTCCACCGGGTCCACCCATACCGCCGGGTCCACCCATCATCATGCCATACCCCATCATTCCACCGTGGTCTCCCATTGGCCCATCTGAGGATTCTGCTTCCTTAACTACAAAACCAATCCTGAATTTATTAGCTGAATCTTCATTTTCAAGTCTTTCTTTGTAGAAAGTATTAAAAGGAACAGCAACTTCATAAATCAGAGTTCCTGAATCTTCATAAGTTAAAGCCACCTTAACAGG
>CAZCPI010000055.1:4967-14139 GCA_964500535.1 uncultured Bacteroidales bacterium | reverse complement strand
ATTCAGGGCGTTTGAAAAAGAAGAAACTCTGATCCCATAAGTCGGAAACAAATACCGCTCTTTCTTTTATCGATGAAACCGCATTTTTCACATATTCCATCGAAACAGTTACCTTTTCACCGTTGAATTCAGGAATATCATTCAGGCTTGAAGTGTCAATGCCTTTTGCCTCTAAAATGTTTTTGAACTGTTCTGATAAATCCTCAGTCGGTTTGCTGATTAAATACTGATGGTTAAACCACTTGCCCTTCTCGTAATCAAATTTTGCACCGCTCTTGCTGCAACGTTCCAGAGAAAATAGTTCTATTAACTGATCAATATTAAAAATTTCCTGATCGTTCCCCGGGTTCCAGCCAAGTAATGCAAGGAAGTTGACGACAGCTTCAGGGAAATATCCTGATTCTCTGTAACCAGAACTGATTTCACCAGTTTTCGGATCATTCCATTCACATGGGAATACCGGGAAACCAAGACGATCACCGTCTCTCTTACTTAATTTTCCTTTACCGTCCGGTTTTAGCAAAAGAGGAAGATGAGCAAACTGCGGCATGGTTTCTTCCCAACCGAAAGCACGATAAAGTAAAACATGCAAAGGTGCAGAAGGCAACCACTCTTCGCCTCTGATAACATGAGTGATTTCCATAAGATGATCATCAACGATGTTAGCAAGATGATAAGTTGGCAACTGATCAGAAGATTTATAAAGCACTTTGTCGTCCAGAACTGAAGAATTTATTTTAACATCACCGCGAATAAGATCTTTGACAATGACATCTTCACCCGGCTCTATTTTAAAACGTACCACATAATTTTCACCGGAACTGATCCTTTGATCAACTTCGGCATCAGTCAATGTTAAAGAATTGGCCATTGACATTCTTACAGATGCGTCATATTGGAAGTTGCTTATTTCGCTGTGCTTTTTTTCGAGATCTTCGGCTGTGTCAAAAGCAATATAAGCTTTACCGGCATCAAGGAGCATATCAACATATTTTTTATATATGTCTTTTCTTTCAGACTGACGATAGGGTCCGTAATTACCTCCGAACGATACACCTTCATCAAACTTAATTCCAAGCCAGGTAAGTGAGTCGATAATATATTCTTCCGCGCCTGGTACAAATCTCTGAGAATCTGTATCTTCTATACGCAGGATCATATCACCGCCCAGTTTGCGGGCAAAAAGATAATTAAATAAAGCTGTTCTTACTCCTCCGATATGCAGAGGGCCTGTTGGACTTGGTGCAAAACGTACACGGACGCGATTCTGTTTCATATGTTATTTTTATTGTTTACATTAAAGCTACATGGAACGCCGCACGCCAAAGGGAGTAAATGTCTGGAGGCTTCGTTCAGGCATGCTCGTTTTATATCAAACCTGATAGTTAATTTATCCGCAAAATTACTCTTTTTTATATAAAATTCAGGACCTTGAAAGCTGTGTTTGATTTTTTTGTACTTTTAAACATTCTACAACTTTTAATATTATCAGTTTGCAACATCATATATATGAAAAAACTAAAATTTGATAATAATCTGTCTCAGAATCTGATAAAGATCCTTTTTTTTATCATAAGCTTTGCTTTGATCATAAATTCTTTTCCAAGAGAGGGTAAATTCAGATATACTTTTCAGGAAGGTAAACCCTGGAGATACGGGCTTATGACAGCGCCATATGATTTTCAGATCTTTAAATCTGAAGATGAGATGAAAAATGAGAATGACAGTCTGATGAAAAATTTCAGGCCCTACATGAAAATGGACAAGACGGTATTGCTAAATATCATTAATAAACTTGATTCTGATTATAACTCATACCATGTTTCTTATCTCCCGGTTTCATATTTCAATTATATAAAGAATCATTTTGAAAAGATTTATCAGACCGGAGTCATTTCTATACAGGATTTTGAACAATTATCTTCTGATTCTATATCAGATGTGCTTATTGTAGAAGAAAATGTTGCCAGACAGGTACCCGTAGCTTCATTATATACATTCAGACATGCCTATGAATCATTTTTTTCGGAGAAACCATCCTGGATGAACTTAAGCCTGTTGAAGTCCTTTAAAATAAACAACTACATTTCTGAAAATCTTTTTATCGATAAAGCCTCGACTGACAGAGCAAAAAAGGAGCTTTATGGAAAGGTTTCGAATACATCAGGGATGATACAAAGGGGAGAGAGGATTATTGATAAAGGAGAAATTATTTCTGTTGAGGCATTTAAAATATTGAATTCTTTGAAACATGTTGCTGAAAAGAGATCCCAGGCTTCAGGCACAAGCGGAGTGCTTATAGGCCAGATAGTCCTTGTAGTAGGTCTGTTCATACTTCAGTTTCTGTTTTTGTTATATTTCAGGCCGCTTACATATAAAAGAAAAGCTAACGTTGCATTCATTCTGATACTGATAACTTCGCTTGTGTTGCTAACGTCACTGGTTGTAAGGATAGCTAATAATGCCGTATATATGATACCTTACGTCATATTACCAATTATGATCAGAACCTTTTTTGACTCACGTACTGCGCTTTTTGCGCATATAATAACGGTTCTTATTTGTTCAACTATCGTATCATATCCATATGAGTTTCTCCTTTTACAGATTACAGCCGGTATGACATCAGTATATTCTCTTAAAGATCTGACCCAGCGTTCCCAGCTTGTATTCTGCTCCTTACTGGTTTTATTATCATACTGGGTTATGTATACCGGAGTAACTTTGATTCAGGAAGGTTTCATGAACAGGATTAACTGGCAGATGTATGCATATTTGCTGATAAACGGGGGCTTGCTTCTATCATCTTATCTGTTGATTTACCTCTTCGAGTGGATGTTTGGATACACTTCAAATGTGACGTTAGTTGAGCTTTCCAATATAAACAATCCACTGTTAAGGTCATTTTCCGAGGTTTGCCCGGGTAGTTTTCAGCATTCAATGCAGGTTTCAAACCTGGCCACTGCAGGAGCGCAGGAAATCAATGCCAATGTTCAGCTCGCAAGAACTGGAGCGATGTATCATGATATAGGGAAAATGATTAACCCTATTTATTTTACTGAAAATCAGTCAGGTTTTAATCCTCATGATAATCTGTCCATTGAAGAAAGTGTAAATATAATTACCAGCCATGTAACTGAGGGTTTAAAACTTGCTCATAAACATAATTTGCCGCTGGTTATCAGAGACTGTATACGTTCACATCATGGTACAGGACCTTGCAGATACTTTTTTAATGCATATAAGAAGGAAAATCCTGATAAAGAAGTGCCAGATAATTTCTTTTACAAAGGAGCTAATCCATCATCTAAAGAAACTGCAATTCTGATGATGGCGGATGCAGTTGAGGCTTCATCGAGAAGTCTCAAAGAATATTCAGAATCCAGTATTTCCGAATTGGTTGACAGGATTATCAATACTCAGTTCTACGAAGGAGCTTTCAAAGATGTGCCAATTACATTCAGGGATATGGAAAAAGTTAAAGCAGTTTTCAAATCAAAGCTAATAACTATTTACCATACCAGAATACAGTATCCGGATATGAATGTGGCTGTACCTCCAATTTTGAGAGAATAGTCTGTCAGAAACCGGATCTTATTCCAAATCGTATGTGGTAGGGCTCAGCGATGAACCTTGGTGTTGTTTGTCTTGAATTTCCAGAGCCTTCATCTACATAATAGTAAAGATTGCTGTCATTCCAATCTACCTTAGCTTTTTTCTTACCCATGAAAGGTCCTTCCTTTTCAATAAACTGTACATAGTCTCTCTTGAAAAGTAATGGGAGCCAGTATGATCCGTCTACAAAAAGCTCATATTTTTTTCCCATTCTGACAGAAATACCAATCAAACCTTTAAGACCTGTACCTGAAGTTCCGGCTTTCACATCAACAGACTTTGAGTCAAATTCTTTATTGTTTATAAAAAATCCTTCCTGGTTGTTAATAGAGCATACCGGAAATTTCCAGTTTGAAACCGAAGCACCCAATCCCAGATCAAGAAATACCCACCTGCCTTTTGGAAAGACTGTTGTCCTGAAATTTATACCAAGATCACCGCTTATTTGCTCCAGACCGTAAAGCGCAGTTGCAATATTACCGAATACCGAAAAGTTTTTGTTTAGTTCAAACCGTGTTCCGTCCATTGTAGCGATGCCGAAACTTTGAGTTTTCACATCTCTATAGTTGGCATCTGCATCTGTAGCAGGATCATGACCGTATGCAATCAAATGACTGCCGCCAACATATTTGAATGGTAAATAAGCAATGCCTCCCTCAAAAGTAAATCGTTTAAGAAACATCATAAGCTTTTCTTCCTGAGTCAATTCCTTGTTGTATATTTTGGTAAGTTGTGCAGTTGATGCCTCATTGTCATATAAAAGGCTGCGTTGCTTATCCATCATATCGCTCTCCTTGAGGATATTATAATCTTTCCAATAGCTCTGGTCGTAGTCCTGAGCTTCAATTGATAAAATATCAGTGTAGTCAAATTGCCTGCTGTATGGTATCGGATTAACAGAATCAGTCTTAATCGAGGTTGTTACGTATTCTATATCCTTGTAAACTCTGGTTTTTGACGATGTATTCAAACCATTGGTTTTATAGTTGATATAGCTAAGATATTTCAATCCGTCTTTATCAGTATAGCCTATTTTAACAGATGTATTACCAGGGATATAAGAAACATTTGTAGGAGTGACAGAAGAGGATGATGTATTTGTACCAGCCAATGTCAATTCAAAACCTACATAAGCATATGTGTTCGCATCTATATACATTTTCCCCCTGAAATTAGTATTAGGACTTTCGCGGTTATAAAATCTGATAGTATAAATGTATGACAGGCTGTCCTTAAACATTCCCTCAAGATCGTAATTCCACTTTTTAAACTCTGAAGGTCTTATAAAATCCCATCTGCTGAATACAATGTCAAGATCATTCGGGAAGTGCGGGCCACCATAAAATCTGACATCATTTAAACTGTCAATCCCGGGATATACGTTTTTTCTCGATTTCTCAACTTCAATCTGACCAAAGTTGCTCAGATTCCTGTAAGTGTTTTTATAAACATTCAATACAGCTTCATTGAAATAGAGATACAGGCTGTCGCTCAGCCTTTGGGTTTCACGGTAGAAACCCTGAGTAAGAGTCGGAGAGGAAGGGTAGTTAATCCTTATATCTTTATATGCCTTTTTCAGAATATAGTTAATCAGAGTATCAGCGACTACAACCACTTCTCCCAACTGATAGTTGGTTGGTCTGATTTTACGAACCTTATTTTCCTGCAGGTTGGAGACATAATCATATTGAGTTGTATAACCCAGACAGCTGATTGTAACTTTCTCTCCGGCTGCAGATGCAGGAATCCAAAGAGTCCACTCTCCATCCATATTTGAAACCGTTCCAATACCAAGTTTCCCGATACCAATGTTGGCATAAGAAACCGGATAACCCGATTCGACATCAATCAGTTTGCCACTTAACTGAATCTTACCACCCGTAACCTCTCCGGGTGTTGTTTGAGGATATACTATTGCTGCAAATAAGCTTGTAAACAATAAAACAAAAATCTTTTTAAACATATCAGATTAATCTTTCAAACAAAAATATGCAAAAGGATTTATTTGATTGAAGAAAAATTTCTTTAATTAATTTGATTGTTGCTATTTTTAGTCTATATTTGATTTGTTATGCAAATAGTTGGCTAATTAAATTTAGCAGAGCCCTCCAATCTTCTTAAAGGCATAAGCCATTACCTTGTTTTATTTTCTACTGTTTCAGGTTTCTTCAATATATTCTGATGATGAAATTCAACGCAGAGAAATATTCCATTCCTGACGAGAGAATGAAACCTTTCATCGACGCACAGGAAATTTGGCATTACCTTGACAATGTCAAACCGGACAAAAACAGAGTTCGCGAAATTATTTCCAAATCGCTTTCTAAAAATAGATTAAACCTGGAAGAAACCGCATGCCTTGTAAATGTAAGTGATGTTGATTTGATTGAGGAAATTAAAGAAGGTGCAAAAACTCTTAAAAACAAAGTTTACGGCAACCGCATAGTGTTGTTCGCTCCGCTTTATATCGGGAATAAATGCTCGAATGACTGCAAATATTGTGGATTCAGGAGTTCAAACATAGACGCAGTAAGGAAAACTCTTTCTGATGATGAAATTATAAGTGAAATCGAATGTCTGGAAGATCAGGGACAAAAACGATTGATTCTTGTTTATGGTGAAAATGTTCAGTATAATCCTGAATACATTGCACATACAGTCAACATTGCATATAGTGTAAAAAAAGGTCATGGAGAAATCAGAAGAGTAAATATTAATGCTGCGCCCCTGGAAATTGAGGGTTTCAGGACAGTTAAAGAATCCGGTATCGGGACATATCAGATATTTCAGGAAACTTATCACCCCGAAGCATACAAAACATATCATTTGCGCGGTAAAAAAGCAGATTATTCATACAGACTTACAGCTTTGGACAGAGCCCAGGAAGCAGGGATAGACGATGTCGGTATAGGAGCTCTGTTTGGTCTGTATGATTGGCGATTTGAAGTATTGGGTTTGGTTCGTCATACAAATCATCTTGAAGCCTGTTACAATGTTGGTCCTCATACGATTTCTTTTCCAAGGATTAAAGATGCCTCTATGCTTGACCTGGGGACTACATATTTTGTTAATGATGATGATTTTACAAAACTTGTTGCAATACTAAGACTCGCAGTGCCTTATACCGGAATGATTCTGACAGCAAGAGAGCCGGTTTTACTCAGAAATGAAATTATTAAATATGGTGTTTCACAGATTGATGGAGGTACGAAGATTGAAATAGGCAGTTATTCTGAGGAAAATGGCGATGAAAAGGACCTTAACCGCGGGCAATTCCGTATTAACGATAGCCGGAAACTCAATGAAATCATCGATGAATTGCTTGATCAGGATATGATACCTTCTTTTTGCACAGCCTGTTACAGGATAGGCAGGACAGGCGAACATTTTATGGAGTTTTCAGTTCCCGGTTTCATCAAGAGGTATTGTACACCCAATGCAATACTCACATTGACAGAGTATATAGTTGATTATGCACCAGAAAAAACTGCTTTAAAAGGCTGGGAAGTGATAAGCAGGAACATTGATAAAATTGATGATATAAAATTGAAGACATCTTTATTAGAGAAAATTGAAAGGATTAAGTCGGGCAAAAGGGATTTGTATTATTGATAAACAAATGGCAGCAAAAGATCTGACACCACATATAGGAATTTTCGGCCGCAGAAATTCGGGCAAAAGTTCTTTCATAAATGCCCTTACCGGCCTCGATGTTTCTTTGGTTTCAGCGATACCGGGGACAACAACTGATCCTGTCAGAAAATCGATGGAGATATTCGGGATCGGGCCTGTAGTACTGATTGACACTGCAGGTATGGATGACGAAGGCAATCTTGGCAAAAAAAGGGTTTCAAGATCACTTGAGGTAATTAAACATATTGACTGTGGTGTACTTATTGCATCCGAAAATATTTTTGACTCTTATGAAGAAGACATAATCAGAGAATTCGAAAACTATCAAATACCATTTTTTATAATCCACAATAAATCCGATTTGTCACGGATAAATCAGCCGTTTTATGAAAAGATATCAAAAATTGCAGATTGTAAGGTTTTGGAATTTAGCAGTATTACCGGAGATAATTTGCAGGGAGTCATCGATTTATTAAGATTAACCATTCCTGAAACTGCATTTACACGAAATTCATTACTCGAAGGGATTGCCCAAAAAGGAGACATTATAATACTTGTTACACCGATAGATTCGGAAGCTCCCGAAGGAAGGATGATTTTACCGCAGGTAATGGCAATAAGAGATATTCTCAATAAAAACGCTGTTTGTATAGTCCTAAAAGAAACTGAGCTCAAGCAATTGCTAAAAGATACAGAGTTGAAACCAAAACTTGTAATGACTGATAGTCAGGCTTTCAGAATGGTAAACGAAATATTACCTCAAAATATTCCGCTTACCAGTTTCAGCATTGCTTATGCAAAAATGAGAGGCCCTTTTGAACATTACCTCAAAGGGACAGCCTGCATCTCAGATCTTAAAAACGGGGATAAGGTACTTGTACTTGAATCCTGTACCCATCAGATTAGTTGTGAAGACATAGGCAGAGTAAAAATACCGAAATTGATCACTGAATTCACCGGGCAAAAACCGGAGTTTGAAGTAGTATCTGGTTTAGGTAAAATTGAAAGTGAAATCACGGATTATAAACTTATAATCCAGTGTGGTGGCTGTATGGCGACGAGAAAACAGATAATGAGCAGGCTTAAAAACGCTATCGATAAAGGTGTGCCTGTTACAAATTATGGTATGGCACTGGCATTTGTAAACGGAATATTTGAAAGAGCAGTGCAGCCTTTTAAATAGTCAAAATTGGAAATTATTGCTAGTAGTTCCGGATTCTTTTAATACGGAAATTATGAAAGACCTCAAACCAATTATTGAAAAGATGGATTTCTCAGCTCCGGAGATGACTGAATTGCTGGGTTCATCTGAATCAGAAGATTTTGAAATGCTCCTGGAAAAGGCATATGCTTTAAAAAACAGGTTTTTAGGAGAAAATATATACCTGCGTGGATTGATTGAGCTTTCAAACTACTGTAATTGCAATTGCCTTTATTGTGGCATCAGGAAAGACAACAAAAAGATTGAAAGATATCTTATGGAAGATATCGATGTTTTAAACATTGTAAGGTTCGCGCTCAGGAAAAAACTAAATGGTGTGGTTATACAGTCAGGTGAAATAAGAAGCAAGGAATTCACAAGCAGAATTACTTCACTGATAGGTAGGATATTAAAAATTACAGGTGATGATTTTCGCATAACTCTAAGTCTTGGCGAACAATCATCAGATGCTTATAAAGAGTGGTTTGAAGCCGGTGCAAGAAGATATCTTTTGAGAATAGAAACGTCAAATGAATCTCTTTTTAAAAAAATCCATCCTTCCGACTACAAACATAGTTTCAGATCAAGATTGAAATGTCTTGATGAAATCAAAAAAACAGGATATCAAACCGGCACAGGAGTCATGATAGGATTACCTTTTCAGACAAATCAGGATCTGGCAAATGACATAATGTTTATGAAATACAATGAATTTGACATGAT
>CAZCPI010000055.1:0-4867 GCA_964500535.1 uncultured Bacteroidales bacterium | reverse complement strand
ATCAGGATCTGGCAAATGACATAATGTTTATGAAATACAATGAATTTGACATGATTGGTATGGGTCCATATATAGAACATCCCGAAACACCACTTTTCAAATATAAAAACCTGATATTGCCTGCTGAAAAAAGGTTTGAGTTATCACTTAAGATGATTGCTATAGCGAGGATAATGATGCCTTACGTAAATATTGCATCAGCAACTGCCCTTCAGTCGCTGGATGCTTACGGTAGAGAGAAAGGTTTAAAAGCAGGAGCAAATGTACTTATGCCAAACATAACTCCTGCCGGTTTCAAACAGAAATACATACTCTACCATAACAAGCCCTATAAAGATGACAGCCCTGAAGACAGTATAAGGACAATGGAGAATAAAGCAGCATTGTTTGGTGAAAAGTTTATTTATAATGATTATGGAGATTCCAGGCAATATAATTTAAGAACACATAAACAACGGAGGTTTAAAGATGATTACAAATGAAGAATTGTGTGAAGTTCAGACGATGACGGAAGCCGACAAATATTTGCTTCTTGAAAATGTCATCGCCGATTATGAAGGAAAGGAAAGTAACCTTATTCAAATACTGCACATGGCCCAGGCAATATTTGGTTATCTTCCTGATGAGGTCCAGTCTTTTATAGCCGGACAGATGGGTTTGTCGGTTTCAAAAGTAAACAGTGTATTGACCTTTTACTCGTTTTTTTCAACAAAACCAACGGGTAAATATAAAATTTCTGTTTGTCTTGGCACTGCATGTTATGTAAGAGGAGGTAAGGATGTTCTTGAAAAACTCAAGGATGTTCTGGGCATTGATGTTGGCGACACTACTGAAGATAAGTTATTTTCCTTGTCAGTAATGCGTTGTATAGGAGCATGTGGACTGGCACCGGCAATGTCAATAAACGGTAAGGTTTATAAACAAATGAGCCCTGCAAAAATACAGCGCTTGTTAGGCATGATGAAGTAATAATCTGAAATATTTATAGGCATGAGAATAAATAATTTATCAGATCTTGAAAAGATTAAAAGTGAATACCTGGCAAGAGAAAAGGAGTACCAGTACACTGCTCATATTTGTTATGCGGCAGGTTGCCTGTCTTCAGATTGCAAAGATTTCAAAGATGCATTCGTACAGGCATTAAAAGATGAAGACCTTTTGAAAAAAGTAAGGATTAAACTTACAGGTTGTATGGGCGCCTGTACTCTGGGACCAACTCTTATAATAAATCCGGGCAACATACTCTATTGCAATCTCAAACCTGTCAACGCTCTTAAAATCGTGAAGGAGCATATAAGGAAAGGTCGTGTAGCAGAAGAGTTTTGTTACAAAGATCCTGATAGCGGTGAAACCATTACAAACCTGAAAAAAATACCATTCTTCAAGAACCAGAAAAAAATTGTTCTTGAGAAATGCGGAGTTATAGATTATTCATCAATTGAAGAATATATAGCCAATGACGGATATTTTGCGCTCAACAGGTGCCTCTGTGAAAAGAGTCAGGAAGAAGTTATCGATGAAATCAGAAAATCAGGTTTAAGAGGAAGAGGCGGAGGCGGTTTCCCGACCGGACTTAAATGGTCAATGGCTAACAAAGAAAAAAGCGACCAGAAATATATTATTTGCAATGCTGATGAAGGTGACCCCGGAGCATTTATGGACAGAAGTGTACTCGAAGGTGACGCACATTCAGTCCTTGAAGGGATGATGATAGGCGGTTATGCAATAGGTGCTTCCAAAGGAGTGGTTTATATAAGGGCAGAATACCCGATAGCAATCGAAAGACTAACTATGGGTATTAAATCGGCAAGAGAATGTGGCATCTTAGGTGAGAATATTATGGGGAGCGGTTTCAAATTTGATGTTGAAATCAGGATAGGTGCAGGAGCATTTGTTTGCGGAGAAGAAACAGCTTTGATGGAATCAGTTGAAGGTCGCAGAGGTGAACCCAGACAAAAGCCTCCATACCCTGTGCAAAGTGGACTTTTTGGAAAACCAACCGTTATAAACAATGTCGAAACCTTTGCAAACATAGCCCAAATAATTCTAAAAGGGGCAGATTGGTTCTCAGCAATCGGTACAGAAAAAAGCAAAGGAACTAAAGTTTTTGCACTGGCAGGAGATATCAATATTAAAGGATTGATTGAGGTTCCAATGGGAATAACTCTCGGTGAAATCATATATGAAATCGGAGGTGGCATACCAAAAGGTAAATTATTCAAGATGGCTCAAACCGGAGGACCTTCAGGAGGATGTCTTACTCAGCAACATCTGAATACTCCCATTGATTATGACTCACTTGTGCAGCATGGTGCAATAATGGGTTCAGGAGGATTAATATGTGCTGATGAAGATACCTGTATGGTTGATATGGCAAGATTTTTCATGGAATTTGTTCAGGATGAATCCTGCGGCAAATGTGTACCATGCAGGATTGGAACCAAGAGAATGCTTGAAATTCTCGAAAGAATCACACGTGGAGAGGGAAAAGAAGGAGATGTTGAAATGCTCGTTGAATTGGGAAATTCCATTAAAGATTCAGCAATCTGCGGGCTTGGACAGACCGCACCAAATCCGACATTAAGCACGATTAAATATTTCAGGCATGAATATGACGAGCATATAAGACAAAATTATTGTCGTGCAGGAGTATGCAGCGATTTGTTTATTTCTCCATGTCAGAATGCATGTCCTGCAAAAGTTAACGTGCCGGGCTATGTTGCACTTATAGCTGCAGGCAGAGTAAGAGACGCTTATAATTTGATAAGGCAGGAAAATCCTTTCCCGTCTATTTGCGGAAGAGTCTGTACACATCCGTGTGAAAGTAAGTGCAGAAGAGCGCAACTAGATGAACCTTTGGCAATTGCGGATCTTAAACGTTATGCGGCAGATTATGTCCTCAATTCAAATGAACCCTTTATGAGTTACAGTTTCCAGAAAAACGGTAAATCAGTTGCTATAATCGGTGCGGGTCCTTCAGGTTTGACATGCGGGTACTATTTATCCAGATTAGGTTATGCAGTCGATATCTTTGAGGAGAAACCTGTAGCCGGAGGTATCCTGGCCTATGGTATTCCCGAATACAGGCTTCCAAAAACAGAGCTGGAAAAAGAAATAAACTCAATACTTCAATCAGGCATAAATGTTTTGTACAATACCAAAGTTGGCCGGGATATAACATTCAACGAGATAAAATCAAAATACAATGCCGTTTACATAGCAACCGGGACTCAGATGTCCAGAAAAATCGGCATTGAAGGTGAAGAGTTGGAAGGAGTTTATCATGGTCTCGATTTTCTGACAGATCTTAATCTTAAAAAGAATGTTGAAGTTAAGGGTGTAGTTGCGGTAATCGGAGGTGGTAACACGGCTATAGATGCAGCAAGGTCAGCAATCAGATTAGGAGCTAAAAAAGTTATTATTCTTTATAGAAGGACCCGGGATGAGATGCCGGCAGATAAAAGGGAAATAAATGATGCTTTGGAGGAAGGTGTAATACTTTATGAACTCGTAGCACCTGTTCGCTTTGTAGGTTTCAGGAAAGTAACAGGTGTTGAATGTGTAAGGATGATGCCTGGTACTTTTGGTAAAGACGGTAGAAGAGTCCCGGTGGAAATACCTGATTCGAAATTTAAAATCGATGTAGATATGGTTATCCCCGCAGTAAGCCAGTACTCAGATCTGCCATTTATTTCAAAATCGGAAGTAGGCATAACAGACTGGGGTACTTTTATTGTAGATCCTCAGAGTCAGATGACTACACAAGCAGGGGTTTTTGCAGGCGGAGATATCGCACGAGGTTCTGATGTCGTTATTACGGCTATCGCTGATGGTAAAAATGCAGCAAAATCAATAGACAAATTCCTCGGTGGAAACGGTGTTTTGAATATTGGTGATCCGATTGAAATACCATCAAGAGGTATTGATGAAGGTACGACTGTAGAGCACGAAAGGTTTCAAATGCGTTATCTTGATCCCGAAAAAAGGAAGTACAACTTTGACGAAGTACAGCAAGGATTTCATAAACTGAATGCCATTGCTGAAGCCATGAGGTGTTTGCAATGTTCAAAACGTAAATAGTCAAAAGCCATGATTAAACTGAAGATAAATAACAAGGAAATAACAGTCGAAGAGGGTACGACTATCCTTGAAGCAGCAAGACAGAACAATATCAATATACCTCATTTCTGTTATATGGGGCAGATACATAAGCCGGGATCCTGCAGGATTTGCATGGTTGAGGTGGAAGGAAGCAAAAATCTGATGGCATCATGTGTGACAGAAGCAAAGGATGGAATGGTTGTACTGACTAATACGCAAAGAGTAAGAAATGTCCGTAAGATTAACTACGAGCTTATTCTTTCTGATCACAATAAAGAATGTCTTAGTTGTTGGCGAAACCAGAACTGTGAGTTACAGGAACTTGGCAGTTTGATTCAGGTTGACGATTATCGTTATGAAGGTGCCAGATCCAAAGATTTCATCGATATTTCCAGCCCTTCAATAGTAAGAGATACATCAAAATGTATTTTATGCAGACGTTGTGTGACGATATGCAATGAAATCCAGGGAGTTGGCCTGATGAATCCTCATCACAGAGGCTTTTCAACTTTCATTGGTCCTTCAGAAGATGAAATGATGGGTGAATCCATTTGCACAAATTGCGGACAATGTGTATTGGTTTGTCCTGTTGGAGCTCTTAAAGAAAAGAATTCTACAGAAGAAGTCTGGAATGCATTGTATAATAAAAACAAAACTGTCATTGTCCAGACTGCACCTGCGGTCAGAGCTGCTTTAGGGGAGCTATTCGGTTATGAACCCGGCACATTGGTTACAGGCAAAATGGCTTCTGCATTACATGATATCG
>CAZCPI010000054.1:7966-14255 GCA_964500535.1 uncultured Bacteroidales bacterium | reverse complement strand
ATCGTAGTCAGTAATGTATTTTGCAAGCTCAGGTATACTCTCTTTAATTTTGCTTACCACAAGCCTTGCCATTGCTCTTGCACCTCTGGCTCTCAAATGAGTATCATCCTGTTTTCCTTCAGGTGCAGCCGGATTCGTACCTTTCTCCACCCACATGAAAAGTGCTTTTGAATCTTCAGGCCCCATAGACTGCACGAGTTCTTTACTCATTTCATTATGGTCTATCAGCAAAACCTTTTTTTCTTTTGCAACATCCCTTACTGACTGGATATAATTGCCATGGGTTTCTTCAAGCGTACCTTGTTCGTTAAATTTGCGTCTTACTATAGAAGTCAGCAACACAGGAATACCACCTTTTTCACGGGTTTCATCAATATATCTGGCAAGTTGCTGATTGTAAGTTGAGCCCGGCTCTGTATGTCTGGCAGAGTCAGGTTTCTCATCGTTGTGTCCGAACTGGATAAATACAAAATCTCCGGGTTTAATTTTTTCATAAACTTTCTGCCAGTGTCCTTCGTTTCTGAAACTCAGACTGCTTCTTCCATTAAGGGCATGATTGTCAACAGTAACATGATTCGCGTCAAAAAAACTTTGCAGTGCCTGTCCCCAACCTCTTTCAAGATTGTTGTTGGCCAATGGTTTGTTGGCACATGTTGAATCCCCGATAGTAAAAACAGTTAATTTCTTTTCAGTAGTTGAAGCTGAAAGAATTACAGAAAGTAATAATGCCAGGATAATCTTTGTGTGTTTCATTATTAAAAAATTATTTTTGCATTCAGTGAGAATGCTGTGGTAAAGTAATTACGGTATTGAAACCTGATTAAAGTGTTTTGTTCCCCAAAAATACGGAAACTACGTTACCGGACAAAAACAATTATTATAAACTATGAAGAAACAACTATTCTGTTTAATAGCAGTTTTATGCTCAAACCTACTTTTGGTAAGCGCCAATTTAAACTGTATTCCAAAGTCCGGAGCAGTAAACGTGAACACTGATACTCACTTGGTTATTTCATTTGAAAATAAACCTGAGCTTGCAGAAAAAGGAACTATCCGGATATTCAGGAAAAAAGATAACAGACTTATTGACAAACTGGACCTGAGTATACCTGCAGGACCTCTCAAATCGGTTGATCACGGTAAAAACGTTCCTCCCTATACTTCGATACCATATGCGTATAGTTCTGAAAATTACACAAATGCAAATACAAAACCTGGTACACCATCCAATCTGGCAGTAGCTAATCCGGATAGTTTTCAGCTCAATATCATAGGAAGATTTACTGATGCGTTTCACTTTTATCCGGTTATCATTCGTGAAACCAAAGCAACAATATACTTACATAATAACATGTTGCAATACGGGGAGGAATACTATGTACAGATTGATTCAACTATTTTCAGCAATGCCGGAAAGCTTAATTTCAAAGGAATATATGACAAAAGCTGGTCATTTAAAACAAAAAAGTCCGGGCCGTCAAAAAATATTAAAACATTAGTTGTTGATGCTTCAGGCGATGGTGATTTTAATACAGTGCAGGGCGCTGTTGATTTTCTGCCGGATTACGGTAAAAAGCGGGTAACCATTTTTATTAAGAAAGGACAGTATGAAGAGATAGTTTATTTCCGCAATAAATCAAACATAACGTTCAAAGGAGAGGACAGAGACGGTACTAAGGTTTTCTATGCCAATAATGAAGTTTTTAATCCCCATCCTGCCAATATTTCGACTAACGAATGGCCGGGAACATTTCCTTCCAGAAGGGCTGCATTTTGTTGTGATAATTCAACTGATATAAAGTTTGAAAATTTTACTATTGCAACGACAGCAAAAGGTCAGGCTGAAGGTCTTTTAATTATGGGTCAACGAAACAGTCTCAAAAACATGCATATAATTGGTTCCGGTGATGCTATCCAGATAAATGGCTCAGCCTATTTAGAGAAATGTACCATTGACGGAGATGGCGATACTTATCTCGGCCGGGGACCGTCATATTTTAAAGATTGCAGGATAAATTCTTTTGGAGCATTTATGTGGATAAGGAATACTAATGCCAACAATGGTGTGGTAATGAATAATTGTGAGTTGGTATGTACTAATCCTGCCGGTACGGAAATTGCCAGGGCTCCGGTGAACAACGGTCGGGAATATCTTTATGCCGAAGCTGTTTTGCTTGATTGTAAACTTAAAGGTATTATTCCGGCAGGGTGGGGACCAGTTGGGAAAACCACTTCAGATATTCATTATTGGGAATATAACAGTACTAATCTTACCGATGGGAAACCGGTTGATGTCAGCGGCCGGCATCAGGTTTCACGGCAATTGACAATGGAAAAAGACAGCGCTTTGATAATGAATTATCGTTCGCCGGCTTATATTCTGAATGGATGGAGTCCTGAATGATGCTTTGCATTCAGGTGCAGGTTATGATATGAGTGTACAATTTCTAACGCTTACGACTTGCTAATTACCCGGAAATAAGCATAGACAGAAATTGTCCTGTATAGCTTTCCTTGCATTTTACAAGGTCTTCAGGCGTTCCCTCAAAAACAAGGTTTCCGCCTTTTTCTCCGCCTTCAGGTCCGAGATCAATGATATGGTCAGCATTTTTGATTACTTCCATGTTATGCTCAATGATAATCAAAGTGTGACCTTTAACAATCAATGCATCAAATGCTTTTAACAGCACGCTGATATCGTGAAAGTGAAGTCCGGTAGTCGGTTCATCAAAAATATATATGGTTGGCTCAGGGCTTTCCGTACTAAGATAATACGCAAGTTTCACTCTCTGGCTTTCACCACCTGAAAGAGTGGACGATGATTGTCCAAGTTTAATATAACCCAGACCTACATCCTGGAGTGGTTTCAGCTTTTTAATAATTTTCTTTTCTGCGTTTCCTGTCTTTTCTGCAAAAAATGCAATAGCCTGATCAACAGTCATGTCGAGTATGTCCGAAATATTTTTGTCACGATACCGGACATCAAGAATATCCTGTTTAAAACGTTTGCCGTGACATTCCTCACATACCAGCACAAGATCAGCCATAAACTGCATCTCTACGGTTATTCTCCCTTCTCCCTGACATTCCTCACAGCGTCCGCCAGCTACATTAAATGAAAAATGCGACGGGGTGAAACCCATCTGATGTGAAAGTTGCTGGTCGGCAAATAACTTTCTGATTTCATCATAAGCTTTCAGATAAGTGACAGGATTGGATCTTGAGGACTTTCCAATAGGGTTCTGATCTATGAAGTCAACACCTTTAACCAGATTCATATCACCTTTCATATCACCATAAAGGCCTGTGCTTTCGGTCGCATCTCCCAAGTATCTCTTCAATGCATTGTAAAAAACATCTCTTACAAGCGAGGATTTGCCGGAACCGCTGACACCTGTGACTACGGTCATAACATTAAGCGGGAACTTAACATTTATGTTTTTAAGATTATTCTGCAGGGCTGAGAATACCTCGATATAATTGTTCCAGCGTCTTCTGTGAGCTTTTACCTCAATTTTTTCAATACCGGTAAGGTATTTAACAGTATGGCTCCTGTCTATGGTCGATTGGTCAAGGCCAGTTTCTTTTTGATGCTGCAGGTTAATTATTTCTTCAGAGGTTCCTTTCCAGACAATCTCCCCGCCAAGTCTTCCCGCATCAGGCCCGATATCAATAAGATAATCGGCAGCTCTCATTATTTCCTCGTCATGTTCGACTACAATGACAGTATTGCCAACCTCTTTCAACTGCTTAATAACTTTTATCAGCAATGCAGTATCACGTGAGTGCAGACCAATGCTCGGCTCGTCAAGAATATATAAAGACCCTACAAGGCTGCTGCCAAGTGATGTGGCAAGATTTATTCTCTGGCTCTCGCCACCTGAAAGAGTGGATGAAAGCCTGTTCAGAGTCAGATAACCCAGACCGACATCAAGCAAAAAACTGATTCTGCTTTTGATTTCGACGAGCAATCTTTTGGAGATAGCAATTTCGGTTTCGTCAAGCGAAAGGTTTTCAAAAAAAGAATGCAAATCGGTTATGGACATATCGACAAGGTCGGTAATCGATTTCATGCCGATCTTCACATAAGAAGCCTGCATTTTGAGCCTTGTACCGTGACATTCAGGGCAAATGGTTTTACCTTTATATCTTGAAAGCATTACACGGTACTGTATCTTGTACTGATTCTCTTCAAGCATTTTAAAGAAATCGTTCAGCCCGTGGAAATACTTATTGCCTGTCCATACAAGTTTTTTCTCATCCTCAGTAAGTTGAAACCAAGGTCTGAAAATGGGGAAACCAAACTTGTCTGCATTCATGACAAGTTCATTTTTCCATTCGCTCATTTTTTCACCCCTCCAGCAAAATATGGCTTCGTCATAAATGGAAAGAGACTTGTTTGGTACAACCAGATTTTCATCAATACCGATTACTTTACCGTAACCTTCACAAACAGGACATGCCCCGGCCGGCGAATTAAAGCTGAAAAGCTGGTCCGTAGGCTCGTCAAAAAGCATGCCGTCGGCTTCAAACTGTTTGGAAAAAGTCCTGATGATTTCTCCTTCGGGTGTGAATATTTTAACAAAACAGGTGTTGTCTCCTTCATAAAACGCGGTTTCGAGCGAGTCTGTCATGCGGCTTATGGTAGGCTTGTCGTTGACAACAGTAAGCCTGTCGATAAGCAGATACATGTTTTCAGGAGCCTTTTCAGTTAAAGGATCCATAGTCGCGACCACATCTTCGATACGCAGCATCTCACCATTGTACTCAATCCTGTTGAAACCCTGCTTCATCAGTATCTCAAGCTGATTGAAAAGTCTTCTTTCATCCGGGATAATTAGCGGACAAAGTATGTAAAGTTTAGTGTCTTCAGGAAATGAAAGTAAATAATTGATAACGTCTTCGACCTGATGTTTCTGGACTAAATCTCCTGAAACAGGGGAGTATGTCTTGCCAATCCTCGCGAAAAGTAATCTCAGAAATTCATATATTTCGGTGGATGTACCGACCGTTGATCTGGGATTTCTGGTGTTTACCTTTTGCTCTATGGCAATAGCCGGCGGTATTCCTTTAATGAAATCTACTTCCGGTTTGTTCATCCTGCCAAGAAATTGTCGGGCATAGGCTGAAAGACTTTCAACATATCTCCTCTGGCCTTCTGCATAGATTGTATCAAATGCAAGCGAAGATTTACCGGAGCCTGAGACTCCTGTAATGACGATAAACCGGTTGCGCGGGATATTCAGGCTGATATTTTTGAGATTGTTTACTCTGGCACCCTGAATTTGTATA
Source organism: uncultured Bacteroidales bacterium (assembly GCA_964500535.1). Taxonomy (GTDB): domain Bacteria; phylum Bacteroidota; class Bacteroidia; order Bacteroidales; family UBA1402; genus UBA8389. Next base: position 8,963 of record CAZCPI010000054.1, on the reverse strand, counting down.
GATTGTTCCATTAAAACCTCTGTTAAATGGACAAATTTACGCTTTTTCCACCAAAAAACTAAAAAAGAGCAGACCGGATTATATCTTTAAATCACAATCTTACTAATTATTTCTGTTCCCCTAATTTTAATAATGTATATTCCTTTCTGTGTTATTCTGACAGAATTATTGTTTCCGGCTCTCAACGTGCCAATCGGTTTTCCTGATAACGTATATATCTCAGCAACGCTGCCAAGAGGCATATCTCCGACCGTAATCACGCCATTATAAACGTTTATAGATGGGTTTGTTCTTCTGGGGTGATTGGTTAAGACTACAGTCTCATCTTCTTCAATTTGTTTGAAATAAGACCAGATATTTGCACTTGAATAACTAGTCAAAGCTCCCTTAGGAACAATAAGTTTGCAGGAATCAATATTAACTCCTAAAAATACATCGTTTATCACTACTGCCGGTTCAGGATTCATGCAGTATATTTTGCGAAGTGAAATGCAATTTCTAAAAGCTCCTTTAGCTATTGTATCGACATTTTCTCCGATTGTAATACATTTAAGGTTGGTGCAATAACTAAAAACACCAATATCAATCTTTGTTAATTCTTTGGAAATGATAATACTATCCAGTGATGGGCAGCTATAAAAAACAGAACCTTTCGTCTCATTCAAAAAAGGCATTGAAATAGATTTCAGGTTTTGGCAGCATGCAAAGGCATGTGAATCGATACTTACAACACAGGGTAAGGATATTGTCATAAGGCTATTACATTTGAAAAAAGCATAATCACCCACAGTCTCTACGTAGTCATTGAAAGTGATATCAGAGATATCGCACTGATAAAAGGCATAGTCACCAATATGATTGACATAACCGGGGATAACGTATTTCTTACTTTTGTTATTAGGATAGCTTATAATTGTTGTTGCGTCCTTGTTTAGCAAAACGCCTTCACGAGAGCAATAATACATGTTTAAACTATCCACAGTAAAGGACTCAAGAT
>CAZCPI010000054.1:0-7866 GCA_964500535.1 uncultured Bacteroidales bacterium | reverse complement strand
CCAAATATGTTTCCTCCAATAAATTCGAGACTTGAGGGTATAATTGCGGTCTTAAGACTTTCACATGAACTAAATGCCGAGTTTTCGATTGTTTTTACGCTTTCAGGGATAGCAATACTTTGAAGGCTAGTGCATAACCAGAAAGCTCTTTCACCAATGGTGGTTACCTGTTGTTGAATAATCGCTGAAGTCAGACTTGTACATTCGCTGAATGCTTCTTTTCCAATAGTTATAAGACCGTAAGGCAAATCTATTAATTGTAGTTTGCTGCATCTTGAAAATGCCTTTTCTGAAATTAAGGTAATGTTTTTAGAAAAATTCACATATTCTAAGTTGGAGCAATCGTAAAATGATGAGCTACCTATAAATGTAACACTATTTGTCATATTAAGGCTTTTAAGTGCATCACAATTATAAAATGCTTCAGTATCTACAGACTTTACCGTTGAAGGAATAGTGTATAAAGAATCCTGTTTCTGACAAGGGTAAAGTATAAGACGCGTGATATTTTTATCAAAAAGGACTCCGTCTGCGGAGGCCATAGTTTCATTGTCCTTATCAACATAAATCGCTTTGAAATCAGGGCATTTGTAAAAAGCCTGAGTGCCAATACCCATAATCGACTTTGATATATATACAGATTCCAGACTTTTACATTCTGAAAACGCGTAGAATCCCATGAATACTGCTGTTTCAGGCAGGATGACAGATCTGAGTTTAGGACATTTATAAAACATATAATTGCCAATCTTGTTTTCTATTGTCGAATAGTACAGATAATAAAACGATCCTCCTTCACGTATTGCAGCTTTTGATAAATTCAAATCAGAAAGATTTCCGCCGGTTGATTTTCCGTTTTTATCGCTTCCTGCCATTTCCCGGATAAACAAAATATCGCTTCCGTTAATTTCTCCGCTTAATGCCAGACTTACAATTGAATCTTTTATTTCAGGATCTATCTTGTTTTTTAATGTCCCCGCTGTATCAACATGTACTGTAAGTGAATAATTACCAGCATACATTAAAGGTGCAGACAACAAGAAAAAAGATAACATAATCCTTTTCAAATATTTCCATATCATAAAACAGAAACTATTTTTCATGGCTCAGGGTTATTGCTTTAGGGTTCTTATGATTTGTAAAAAGATTATATACCGTTATTCATGAGTGGTTAATTTCTATAACACCACCAATGGACACCTCTGAATGTATAGTAAGAATTGTAGTATAAAGAGGGATCGTCACCGTCTGGATCTGTTTTGAGAACTCTTATATATACAAAAGCTTCCCTATTAATATTCACATTTTTGTAATGATATATTAAATTTTCAAATCCGCAACTGCCCTATGCAACAGCTGTTACAACCATATTTCCATTATTATTTGGCTCATAAATTAGTATCTGATCTGTAGGGATCATGTTAAAGTCAATAACAAGCGTGAGATCGTAACAGTCACCACCAACAAAATATGTTTTATCAATATAACCATTAAATTCCCCCCAAGGCAATGGTGCTCCTTCAGTAGAATAACATCCACCAAGAGTATTACAAGAATAATCAAGAACTGTCGGACAACCATAAATTAAAGTGTATTCTTGACTTTCCTGATCATCTAAATATGAAATTTGAGAAGTTGGGTAAAAATCATTTGTTGCATTAGATGTTAGAATCACACTAAAAAGTAGTAATACAATAAAAAATAATTTTTGAATTGTTTTCATGATTAATGTAAATAATTAAATACAATGAATACTATTAAAATTAAAATAAAAAGTCATACAAAAATAACAGTATATAATCTGTGGTAAAAATAGATAAATTAGACTTAAATAGTTTTAATAATTGATAATAATAATATCAAAATTGAATCATTCATATTTTAAAAATATCATTAATTGAAAAAAATATATTGTATTACTTTTAGAAAAGCAAAGTTTAATATTCTCATTCGTTTAATATAAACAGCCATTAATTGTATCTGGTAACTTCAATGCCTGAAAGGTTCTGTTAATTTGAATATTTTGTTATTATATCCTTCAAATATACTTTTATAGACGAATATTTTTACAAAACTGAGTGCATATTCTTTTTTAGGCGAATATATTGGTTTTATTCTTTTTGGAAAAACGGCAAAATAAGACGTTTTTATCTTGGAAAAGCGGCATTTTAACCAAAACAGACTTTATGAACGGAAAGCAATCCTATCATAATTTACACAAAAACTCCTTTATTGCAATCGCACATTCTGCGACTTTGTTATAATCCACGATGCTCAGATTGTCTTTTGGGGTATGCGTAATTTCCTGGTTGTCCATGTTTTCAATAAACCATTGAGAGCTGACAGCAATAGCTGGACGCCCGTTTTGCAAAAATATCGAATGATCACTTTGAAACCACGGCAGGCCTTCAACTATGCCCGGATTATTCGAAATAGTGTCCTTTAATGCTTTGTCCATATTTTCAGTAAGATCAAATGGCGAGAATGAAGAAGGACCTTCTTTATATGCAGCACCGTCGATATTAATGTTAAGGAGTATGTTATTAAAATTTCCCTGATTTTGCTCAATATATTTTATCTGACCGGGTGCTCCATAATAATCTTCCCCGTTAAAAAATGCCAGCTCAATCTGATATTTAAAGCTAATGTCCTTAATAATATCGGCAAGCAATAAAATGATAGCTACACCTGTTGAATTATCAATAGCTCCGGTCGTGCCTATCTTTGTGTCAATATGTGCTGATATTACTATTTTTTCCCTGATTTCAGGATCTTTTGAAGCTGTGATATTATATGCAGTAGAAGGAATTCTTCTTGCATTTGAAATAAGTTCAACCTCTTTACCTGCAAATTCCAGTAGTCTGTAGCCTTCGGTATCTTTCATAAAAACCGATGGTATGTCAAAGTCGCCGTCTTCAATCAGCGGGAATGGATAAACGCCGCCTGCTGTTGATGAATTTCTTTCTGTAGCACAAATAATTGCCTTTGGCTCCCCTTTTTCCAAAAGTGCGATTATGTGTTGGTGGTCTTCCGGATTCCAGAAAGGATAGTTTTTTGGAGCCAGCTGTTGAGCCGCAATCTCACCGTGTAAAAGCACTATTTTATCTTTGATATCAGTACTCTCAAGTTGGGATACCGAGCTAATTGTTGTAAGAATGCCCTTACCGTTGAAACCTGTAGAATAATGAGATGATTCTGCTTCAAAGGTTTCACCATCACATGTTAATTTTGTCCCTTTGCTTTCCCAGTCCATAACTTCCAACAGGGTTTCAGTGGTTTCCCAACCGGTATTTTTTAAAACTTCTTTAAGGTAATTGGTTGCTTTAATATTTGCACTGCCGCCAACTCTGCGTTCTCCGATTTCGTTGCATAATACATGTAAATGCCTTTTTGCCTCTCCTGCTAAACTGTTTTTGTCCATAGTTTTTTTGTGGCAAAGTTATCTGCCCGGAAATTTCGATGATTGTAAAAAACAGACAAAATGATTTATTCTTCAGGCATCATTATAAGAGTTGCGTGAATGTCTGTTTGTGATTCCTGATAATCTTTTTTAATGTATTTACCTGAAACACTGATGCTATAGCTTCCTTTTGGGTTTAAAAGATATTCTTCCAGGGCTTTACTGTTTGGGATAGACATTGGAATTACAATTTCATGGTTTTCCTGATTATTGATTTTTGAAGTGTAATTAAACTGTCCGTGCGATAATCCGTATTTAGGATCTAATTCTTCAGAAAATGATGTTAGCTCTCCGCATGGGTAGTCTCTTCTTTGCCCGCTGGATACACCTGTTGTTCTGTATTTGGAGGTCTGAAACATACCTCTGGCATTAGATCCTGTGATTACCAGACAGTAACGTGGGCTTAAATTTGTAATGGTCATATCGCCGCTTTCTATGCCTCTTTCAAGGGCTATTGCTATATTAATATCACAACCGTTGCTACTGCCTTTTGTTTTACCACTTCTACTTAACTCAAGCTTTTCATCACAAGGCAGATATTCCTGATACTCAGATTCACTTCTTACAATCGTTGGCTCTCCGTTTGCATTTTTCATTGTGCTTCCAGTTACTATCTCAAATTTTGATGTTTCATTCAATGCTCTGGAAAAAACTTCTCTGCTCTCGTTAATAACTTTAATTCTCTCAGGAATAATTGTCATATTCAATGACGAAACCGCAAAAGATTTTGACGAGCTTTTCCCATTTTTTGTATTTCCCAGACTTGGGTTTCCGGTTTTGGTTGTCTCATTAATCTCAATCTCGCCAACAAGTCTGGTTATTTTCTTTTTACATTTTACAGGAATATAAACATTATCAGTGGTGAATATTTTTTCACTTGGCAAAGTTACTTTAGCAAAGCATCTTATACTGTATTCGGTATTTTTATCGGGAGTCTTATGAGTAACTTTTACCATGCCGTATTGATCAGATTTGCATTCCTCTTTGTCCAGTTTGCCTTCTTCATTTCTTATATAAACATCTGCATCTCTGACTGGTTTACCGTCTGCGTCTTTTACCTGAAACATAAGTAATACCTCTTTATTTGCTTCTGTATCTATTGATTTCTCCTTCATAAGATACTCAACTTCAGGGCATATTGCCTTCCGGTCGTCTTCTTTTCTGGTTTTCTTTTCAAAGTCTGTGATAACATCTATTAGTTTGCGCGAGCCGGTGTTGCCTCCACCCAAGTTCAAGGAAGCTGTCATTCCCGAAAACTTTGCTTCTCCCGGATCAGTGAAGGTTGAGCTTCCCTTAGCTACAGTTTGTCTGGTGTTGGCAGTTACCAGATACAAGTTGATTGAATACCTGCCTGTTCCTGTATCTTTTAATTCTCCCCATATCATGTAATCAATGTTTGAATAAGGCCCCTGACTTGGTCCAATCAACATTTGCTCAGTTGGAGATTGTGAAATTCTTACTGGTTGAAAGTCCAGGCTGAAAAACTCGTTTGAGCCTCTTGAATTTAAAAGCAGTTGTTCTACACAACCATCGCTTGCCTGATAAAGCTGAGTCGGAGCGTTCGGAACACAAACAGCGATGTCATAAACATAAACCATCCTCTTGCACTCTTTGCTATATGTTTCAACGGAATAAAAACTTGCAAGGATAAATAATGTTGAAAAAACAATCCTTAATTTTGGCGGACACCCTCTTAGTCGCTCCCTGCAGGGTGCATTCAATTCCGCTACTCCAACATTCTGATTCATAGAGGCAGGGTTAGCGCAAAAAGGCTTATTTATATTCTGAAACGGAGATTTCGAGCAGCCTGCTGTTAAATGATTATTATTTATCATGGTTGTAAGTTTTATCAACAAATGTATTCAGGTACTATTTTTGAAACCACCCCCGATAGGGGGTAAATTGTATTTTTCTTTACCTTTGTAAACCTAAACAAGATAATACCCGGCAATGATTTACAAGAAGACAGTAACAGTTTTAATTTCTCTGATTTTTATTTTCAGCACTCTCTCAGCTTTTTCAAATCCCAAAAGAGAATTCCGCGGAGCCTGGGTTCATACTGTGGATCAGGAGAAGTATGCAGGAATGACTCAAAAAGAGATGAAAACGTATTTCTGTACATTGCTTGATAAACTAAAAAATGCCGGAGTAAATGCTGTATTATTTCAAATCAGACCGGAAGCTGATGCCTGGTATAAATCAAGCTATGAACCATGGAGCAGATATATAACGGGCACACAAGGTAAAGATCCGGGTTGGGATCCGCTGGCATTTTTGATAGAAGAATGTCACAAGCGAAACCTTGACTTTCATGCATGGCTTAATCCTTACAGGGTTAGAAACTCCCCGACTAAAACTCTGGCATCAGATCATCAGTTTTTCAAGAATCCCTGGTGGTTTGTCGAATATGGCAATCTTATCTGGTTTGATCCGGGCATACCTGCTTCAAGAACTCATATTATAAAAGTTGTAAAGGATATCCTTAAACATTATGATATTGATGCCATTCACATGGATGATTATTTTTATCCTTATCCCGAAAATAAAAAGGTTTTTAATGACAGTAAATCTTTTGCTCAGTATGGTAAAGGTGTACCGGACAGTGGTAAGGCTGACTGGAGACGTGAAAATGTAAATTTGTTAATTAAAGATTTGAGCAAAGCTATCCATGAAACCAAACCATGGGTTTCATTTGGCGTAAGTCCCTTTGGTATTTACAGAAACCTTAAAGAATCACCCAATGGCAGCAACACTAATGGTTTCACCAATTATGACGGGTTATATGCAGATGTACTTCAGTGGATTGATAAAGGCTGGATTGATTATGTAATTCCTCAGCTTTACTGGGAGATAGGTCATAAATCGGCTGATTATGAGACTTTGATAGAATGGTGGGCTGCGCATACTGATAAAGTCAAACTTTATATTGGTCAGGATGTGCTCAGGACTATTAAACCTGACAGTTTGAAAAAAGGGCAGTTAAACAGGAAAATGACTCTTGCTACAAATGAAAAAAATGTTGCCGGTCATTGTTTCTGGCCTGCATATGAGCTGGAAAGAAATGCCGGGGGTATAGTTGACAGCCTTAATAAGAAGTATTTCAAATATGTAGCCATTCAACCGGCTGACAATAAAATGGATACCATTCCTCCGGGCCGTGTAAGCAATATTGTTTACAAAAATACCGGCAGTGATTTAATTAAAGTATCATGGAAAGCTCCTGAAGCGAAAACTGAAATGGATAAAGCCAGGAGATATGTTGTTTACGGTTTTAAAAGAAACGAAAAGATTGATATTGAAAATCCGGCTAACATAATTGAGATTTGTAATACAAACTCATGTACAATCAAACTGACCGGTAAGACAGAGATTCTGGTAGTCACAGCTCTTGATCGTTGTCACAACGAGAGTGAAGGCGAAAAACTATATATCAGAAGATGATTTGCTCAAAAGTGTACCTGATAGTATTTCAGACACACTATTCCTATAATAACTAATTATGTTTGCCGATTTTTTCTCTTATTTTGAAGTCAACACCAAGCAATAAGAGTATAATGACTGAAATGTATATCGAAAACGAGTAAATGGTTTTGTCTTCAGAACCAAAATTAATTCCGGAAAATATTTCAAGTATATTGAAACCGATGAAGTGGTTCAATAAAAAGAAAACAGTGACAAATATCGCGACTGAAACTAATGAAACCATGAGAATACTGAGATAGTAGCTTCTTTTGCTTTGCTTCCCTGCTTCAATCATTATTTTATCCATAAGTCTTTTGTCAAAACCGTATGGCAGATCCCCGCTTCTTCTTTCGAGAACCTTTTTTAATGCCTTATCATTGTTCATTATTTCCATTCGTTAAAAATACAATTTTTTTTCTTGTTCTGTACAATTTCACCTTGACATTATCAGCATTAATCTGCATTATATCAGCAATCTCCTTTATGGATTTCTCCTGTGAATAAAACAGAGATATCAGAGTCCTGTCTTAAATATCAAGCATGTCAATTGCTTTTTCAAGATTCCTGAGCTTTTCTTCATCTTCAGTTTTTTCCAGCAATTCATCTGCAAATGCGTCAGGAATATTGTTTATATAGCCTTCATCAATATCGGGGAAATACATCTTCTTTTTTCTGGCAGCAGAGATTGCTGTATTGTATGCAATCCTGTATAACCATGTCGAAAGGGTGCAATCACCTCTGAACTTCGAAAGATTGTTGAAAGCCTTCAGGAAAACATCCTGTGTCAGCTCTTCAGCATCTTCCCTGCAATTAATTATCTGTCTTACAAGTGAATGAACCGGACGTTGATGACGCTCCAGCAACAATGAAAACATCATTGTCTCGCCATCAAGTATTCGTCTTACTAATTCCTTTTCATCCATCTTATCAGATCAATTGCTATT
>CAZCPI010000053.1:13425-14708 GCA_964500535.1 uncultured Bacteroidales bacterium | reverse complement strand
AAAAAGAGCGTCAAAAAGTTTTCACTTGATGACGCCCAGTCTATTATATTCAGGATTGACTTTATTTCAACGCTGCGAGTGCTTCTTTGACTCTGCTCATGGCTTCAACGATATTTTCGTCTGAAGTGGCATAAGAGAAACGCAGACATTTTGGTGCTCCGAAAGCTGTGCCGCCTACTGCAGCAACATGACCTTCTTCAAGCAGATACATTGCAAGTTCGCCTGCATCACTGATAACTCTGCCCTCAAATGATTTACCGAAATAAGAGTCGCATTCAGGGAAAATATAAAATGCTCCCTGAGGAGTAGCGGTATTTAGACCGGGTATTTCTTTAGCAAGTTTGACTATCAGGTCTCTTCTGCGCTGGAATGCGATACGCATATCTTCAACAGGTTGCTGTGTGCCTGTGTAAGCAGCTTCAGCAGCTTTTTGTGATACTGAACAAGGGCCAGAAGTGTATTGTCCCTGCAGTTTGTTGCAAGCAGAAGCAATCCATTGAGGAGCAGCAATCCAGCCAATACGCCAGCCTGTCATAGCATAAGCTTTTGAAACGCCGTTGACAATGACTACTCTTTCGCGGATTTCTTCAAATTCAGCAATGCTAGCATGTTTGCCTACATAGTTAATATGTTCGTATATCTCATCAGAGATAACGTAAACGTTAGGGTATTTGGCAAGAACTTGTGCAAGTCCTTTGAGCTCTTCCTTGCTGTAAACGCTACCTGTAGGGTTTGAAGGTGAGCAAAGTATAAGTGCTTTTGTTTTTGGAGTGATGGCGGCTTCGAGTTGAGCAGGAGTAATCTTGAAGTCCTGTTCAATGCCTGCGCTGACGACTACATTTGTACCTTCAGCAAGTTTGACCATTTCTACATAACTTACCCAATAAGGAGCAGGTACGATTACTTCGTCGCCGGGACCAACAAGGCACAGAAGTACGTTGCAAACAGACTGCTTAGCTCCGTTTGAGCAAACTATCTGATCAGCTTTATAATCCAGACCGTTTTCATTTTTAAGCTTGGCTACGATTGCATTTCTTAATGCAGGGTAACCCGGTACCGGTGAATAAAACGAAAAATTATCTTCTACTGCTTTTTTAGCAGCTTCTTTGATGTGGTTTGGTGTAAAAAAGTCAGGTTCACCCACACTCATGTTGATTACATCAATACCTTTTGCTTTAAGTTCATTACTTTTCTGGGACATTGCCAGAGTTTCAGAAGGAGAAAGACTGGCCAGGCGCTCGGAAACAGGATTCATAATTGGTCAGATTTATTTGTTATTTGGT
>CAZCPI010000053.1:0-13325 GCA_964500535.1 uncultured Bacteroidales bacterium | reverse complement strand
AGTTTCAATTTCCGCCAAGACCTTCAAGTTTTGACAAGATACTATCGTCAACTTTGAATGCCGTGCCGTGTCTTACTCCCGCAGGAAACTTAATCATAGTCGAAATATCTTCCCATTGAGGCTTGCTCAGACTCTTTGTCCTGACGGCACCGTAGCTTTTATTCCTGTATTTATCCCAGTAAACATAAGTGTATTTACCGATCTTCACTTCCGTCGGACCTTCAGCCCACTCTTTACCGCTGATAGGTTCAGAAACTTCTTTAGGAAAAGCTGTAATCTTTTTTGATGCAACCACGCGAATGTTTTTCTCTACAGGCTCCAGTGTTTCGTTTTTCAGAAACATGTAATAAGTGCCTTTATCTTTTATAATATTCGCATCAATCACGCTGAAACCGGGATCATAAAACAATTTGGTTGCAGAGAAAGTATTGAAATCCTTCGTCGTGGTATAATACAATCTGTGGTTGTAGTCACTTTCAGACTTGCCGTTTTCCGGAAATTTGCCGGGGATCGTGGAAGACCAGATAATATAAAATGTATGATTGCTCTTGTTATAAAACAACTCCGGAGCCCAGGTGTTTCTTACAGTCGGTTCGTGAGCCATGACCGGTAGTTCCTTTTGCTCAGACCAGTTAATAAGGTCTTTTGAAGAAGCATATCCGATATTGTTTTCTTCCCAACCGCTTGTCCAGACCATATGAAATACTCCTTTGGAGTCTCTGACAATGCTCGGGTCACGCATAAGTTTGGCTTTGCCGACATTTGGTTTCAAAAAAGATTTGCCGTCATTGAGAGTTCTCCACACAAGTCCGTCATGAGTATACATTAAATGAAGCCCGTCTTCCCCGTTTCCGGTAAAATAGCAAAAGAGATATGCCGGTGCATCTTTAAAAATCAACGAAAGAAAATCTTTTTCTTTTTGCACAGGTGCTGCCCCGATTGTCATGCAAGTCACAAGAAATAGTGCGATGAGGCTCTTCAGTTTGTTCATAAGTCAAATTTTTATCGTGCAGTTTATTTTAAAGGATGCTTTTAATATTATGTCCCATGCGCTCTTTTTTAGTGCGCATGTATTTTTCGTTATACTTGTTATAAGGCACCTCGAGAGGTACATTTTCGGTAATAGTAAGCCCGTAAGCTTCAAGACCTATCCTTTTAACAGGATTGTTGGTCATCAGGCGCATTTTGCCGACTCCGAGTTTTTGAAGTATCTGAGCACCAACTCCGTAATCTCTTTCATCAGCGTTGAAACCAAGATGCAGGTTAGCGTCAACAGTGTCAAGCCCTTCTTCCTGAAGTTTGTAGGCTCTTATTTTATTCATAAGTCCTATACCTCTGCCTTCCTGATTCATGTAAACAAGTACACCTTTGCCTTCGGCCTCGATGGCCTGCATGGCTTTGTGCAACTGTTCACCGCATTCACATCTCATAGAGCCGAGTATATCTCCGGTCATGCATGATGAATGAACTCTTACAAGTATAGGCTCATCTGATTTCCATTCCCCTTTAACAAGAGCAATATGCTCGAGGCCGTTGGATAATTGCTTGAAAGGTATGAGTTTGAAGAAACCATATTTGGTCGGCATATTTACTTCGGGACCCATTTCGACAAGTGATTCAAGTTTCAATCTGTATGAAATCAAATCTTTTATAGCAATGAGTTTGAGGTTGTACTTCTGAGCTATTTCGTAGAGCTCAGGCAGTCTCGCCATTGTGCCGTCCTCGTTCATAATTTCTATCAGGGCTGAAGCAGGATTAAGACCGGCTAATCTGCAGAGATCTATAGAGGCTTCTGTATGACCGGCTCTCCTGAGTACACCTTTGCTTTTGGCATAAAGCGGGCTGATATGTCCGGGTCTTCCAAGGTCTTCAGGTTTGGTTTCAGGATTAGCCAAAGCCCTGATGGTTGCGGCTCTGTCTTTTGCTGAAACACCCGTTGTGCAACCTTCCAGTAAATCGACCGTTACTGTAAAAGGAGTGCCGAGAAGTGAAGTATTGTTGCTGACCTGTTTTTCAAGTTCAAGCTCTTCGCATCTTTCTTCGGTAATCGGAGCGCACAGCACACCTCTGCCCTGAGTAATCATAAAATTGACTTTTTCAGGTGTGATGAGCTCGGCAGAAGTAATGAAGTCTCCTTCATTTTCTCTGTCTTCATCATCGACGGCTATTACGATACCGCCTTTTGCGATTTCTTCAATCGCTTCTTCTATTGTATCAAGTTTTATTTCCACTTTATTCAGTCTTTGTTTTTTTGGAACAGATTTTTAAGTCTTTTCCAGTTGGTTTTAGGACTAAGATAACTATTGTAAAACATCACGTAAGCTTCACCATTGAAGATAGTAGAATCATTAATGGCTTTCCAGCTTAAGAACAAACCCAAAGGTAACAGTACTGCTGAACTTATCCAACCCCCTAATACAGGATTCCATACTCCGTCTCTCGCAAATTTATATCCTGTAATGTCTATCATATAATATATTATGAACAATATTACAGAAACTACGGCAGGCAATCCTATACCTCCTTTGCGGATAATGGCACCAAGAGGGGCTCCGATAAAGAAAAATATCAGACAGGCAAATGAAAGTGTAAATTTCCTGTGGAATTCTATGCTGCTTCTTCTGAACTGGTAAACTTCGTTGGCTATTGTTATCTGTTTGAATTCCAGATCGGATTGTATGTCCTGAGCTCTTCTTTTAGCTCTCTCGGCAGTCAGGAGCAATTCGTTTTTATTCTGAGACATTATAAGACTGTCCACATCAGGAATAAATGGTTTTACCCTTGAAACCTTCGCGATTGCTTCCGGGGTTGCAATCTTGTATCCGGGCTCGATATTACGGTTTAAATATTTGGTTTGTACGTAATTTTCTTCATTTTTAACATCCAGACTGTCAAGTATGATCTTAATAGAGTCTATGATAGCACTAAGTTGTCTGGTGTTTTTACTGAAGTGCAACGATGAGAAGTTTGATTCGTCGACCCTGTTGAAGTTGGCATCAAACTCTACAACAAATCTTTTTTCTCCGAAATATTCTCTTCTGTATGGTATTCCGGCTGTAATCTGCTGATTGCTGTTGAAATTACCGAAACCTTCTCCGTCGTGAAGAGTGAATATAAGATATTTTTTGTCTTCAGTAAATTTAAGGGTTCCCTCTTTTGCCAGAGTAACTCCTGCATTGTCATATCCTTCTGAAAAGTCATATATCATTATGTCTTTCAGGACTTTTCTGTCCGGATCTTTATCCTTGACATATATTGTCATGCCATCAATGCCTGAATAGAATGCTCCGACAGGTATTGAAAGCTCTGGAGATTTCTGTTTGAATGACGTCAGCAAAGAGATTAGTTTGACCGAAACTTTGGGCATTGCCTTGTCCTGAAAATAAAAAGCTCCCACGCAAATGAATGCCACAAGTATAATTAGTGGTTTCATTATATTATATAGTGAAACCCCTGCTGATTTCATTGAAAGTAATTCAAGCTTTTCTCCGAAATTCCCGAAAGTCATTAGTGAAGCCATCAGGATTGCCAATGGAAGCGACATGGGTACCAGTGAAAGGGCTGCATACCAGAGGAATTCTCCGAATACAGAGATGTCAATGCCTTTTCCGACAATGTATTCGATATTCTTCCATATCATCTGCATGACAAGGATGAAGTTACTTATCATGAAGGTCATGATAAATACAGGTATGAAATTTTGAATTACGTATGTATGTAGTCTTTTGACGCGAAACATCTGTGATGATTTTGAATCGCCAAAATTAATTGAAAAAAAACAGAATCTGATGATTATAAGATTTTTTTACATTCCGGAACGTCTCATCAGGTTTTCGATCTGTGAGTTCCACAGCCCGATACTGCTGCTTTTTTCTGAAGGTTCCGCAAAATCGGTAATAATCAGCACTATGTCTTTGGTTAATTCAGATTTGCTGATTTTGAATTCAAAATAACATTTTTCGTCGTCATCAAGCCACCTGTATTTTGCAATTTTCTCCGGGATAGTGCTTAATCTGACGGCTTCCTGGGTTGATTTACCCCAGTGAAAGGTTAATATTCCGTCAGAACCTTCGTCAACATCGTCGGCAAACCATTCAGACAGCCCTGAAGCTGTACCTACAAGCTTCCATATAAGCGATGCGGAAGCATTTTTAAAAACAAATTCTATTTGATACAGCTCTCTGATCATTAGGCTTTTATATTTTCGCTGAAAGTACTATTTTTTTCTGAATGAAAAAAATGAAATGCCATATTTGGTAATAAAGCGAAAAACTGTATCTTTGTCGCGCTTTTCAAAAACGATGGCGAGATAGCTCAGCTGGTTAGAGCGCATGATTCATAATCATGAGGTCCCCGGTTCAATCCCGGGTCTCGCTACAAAATATGACACCTGCAGTATTTTATATGGCGGGTGTTTTTATTTTATAGCGCTGCAGTCTAAGGACTGAAAAAAGATTTATCTTTGACTGTTACTATTGGGTAATCCGGATAGGCTTTGGATTTCCTGGTATTGAGGTTTATAAATTAAGTCAATTTTTATCGGGCTTCGGCAAAAATGACTTATGATTAATTGCCGGTCTGCTTTTTCTTTATGGTCAATCCCTAATGCAAAAGGTCTTTGTATGATAAAAATACTCTTCATAATTGGTTCAGGGAGTTTTATTGGTGGTGTTGCCCGGTATCTGGTTTCTAAACTGGTTCAAAACACCTTTATTACATCGTTTCCACTGGGGACTATGGTAGTAAATGTAATTGGTTGTTTCCTGATAGGTATTATTTTTGGTCTTTCGGAGAGAGGCAATGTGATGAGTTCTGAGCTGCGGCTGTTTCTTACTGTGGGCTTTTGCGGTGGTTTCACCACATTTTCCACTTTTGCGTATGAAAATGTTTCTTTGCTCAGAGATGGCAACTATTTTATTTTTGCTCTTTATACCGGACTTTCTGTTTTTCTGGGTTTACTTGCGACGTATCTTGGCAATCTTACTGTGAAATCTTTTTAAATTGTTTTGATTATGGGAGAAGCTAAACTTTTGAGAGTGTATCTCAGTAATACAGATAAATTCAGACACATGCCTTTATATGAGGTTATTGTCTTTGCGGCTAAAAGATACGGACTGTCGGGTGCCACTGTTTTAAAAGGTATTATGGGCTTTGGCTCCAGCAGCGTGATTACTTCTGTTAAGTTTTGGGAAGTGACTCAAAAATTGCCCCTGGTTGTTGAAATTATTGATGAAGCCGATAAAATTGATGGTTTTTTCGAAACCATTAGACCTTATATTGAAAAGGTTCCTAACGGATGTCTGGTGACTATGGAGAAAGTTGATGTTGTCTTGTACAAATCCGGTAGAAGTAAGAAGACAAAATCAAATAAAATTAAAGACTTATCATGACTAAGCCCGGTATTGATCCTGAGAATAGTGGTAAAGAGTTTTGGTACCCTCTTGACAATGCTGCAAAGATTTATCCTGCGGTTACTACTGACGAAGTGACCTCTGTTTACAGGATTACTGTTGTTTTAAAGGAGAGGATTAAAATTAAAAATCTGTTTCTTGCTGTAAGGACAATTGAGCCCCGTTTCCCGTATTATAAAGTTGTTCTGAAAAAGGGTTTTTTCTGGTATTATCTTGAATCTGTTGATTTCAGGACTCATGTCAGGGTTGATGACAGGTTGCCTTGCCGCAGGTTTCGCGATGGAGGGCATTTATTCAGGATTCTTGTTAAGGAAAATAAGTTAAGTGTTGAGTTTTCTCATCTGCTTGCTGATGGCGGCGGTGCTTATGAATATCTTACTACTTTGCTTTTGAAATACTTTGAGTTAACCGGTGTTGAGGCTCCTTCTGATTTTAAATTTCATAAGGTTAATGAGCCTGTTGATCCTGAAGAGTATGAAGATTCTTATAACCGGTTTTTTCAGGAGGATATTCCTGCTAATGCCAGCAGACCAAAAGCCTTTCATCTGCCTTTTCCTTTGAGAGGTAAACCTCGTCTGGATGTCATACATGCTGTGGTTTCGTCATCACAGGTAAAAGAGAAAGCGAAAGAAAAAGGGGTAAACGTTACGGTTTATCTGATTGCTGTATATCTGGCGGTTCTGCAGGATATCTTTAACAGTATGCCTAAAGGTAGCAGACACAGAAGGCATAAAAAGATTGCAATTGAGGTGCCGGTAAATCTCAGGAATATGTATCAGTCGGCGACTATGCGTAATTTTTCTCTTTTCGTAATTCCTGAACTGGACCTGAGGCTTGGATATTATACTTTTGATGAGATCATAAATACGATTTATCATCAGATGCAGCTTGAGACGGACAAGAAGCTTATAAATAAGATTCTTGCGATGAACGTGGGTAGTGAGAGGAAGTTGCTGGTTAGAAGTATTCCTCTTTTTCTGAAGAGTTTTGTGCTCCGGTTGTATTATTATTCTTTCGGAAGCACTCAATACAGTGGATTACTAACAAATCTGGGTAATAAGAGTTTCCCTGAGAGTATTGCTCAGCATATTGAGCATCTTTCATTGACACCTCCTCCCCCGAATAAGCTTATTAAAGTCGGGTGTGGCGTGATTAGTTTTAATGACAGGATGGTCCTGACTTTTTGTAATATTACAAAATCAAGGGAGTTGGAGCGAAGATTTCTGCGGTTTCTTGTTAAAGAGGGCATAAATGTCAGGATTACAAATAATTGTTGAATAATTATAAATATGAAGACTTGTAATAAATGTGGAGTTGAACTTGATGTCGATATGAATTATTGTCCTCTGTGCGGGCATAAAAGCAACTCCCCGGTTGAACCGGTACGTAAGGAATTTTTAAGGAAGAATAATATAAAGGTTAAGCCTGAGGCTTATGATTTTGAAGAGTTGACTGTTGCTCAAAAGCACAAAATGGTTTGGGAAATAATAGCTATAATTTTGGTTTCAGGTATTGTATCTACATTTCTGATTGATCTGATTGTCAGTAAAAATATGACCTGGTCCAGATACACTATTACAACCGGACTTTTTTTAATTATAAATACGTCTCTTTTTACATTTGTAAGCAGGAAACCGTTTTTATTGGTTACGGGTTGCTTTATTAATACGTCTTTAATGCTTCTGCTTTTGGATTTGTTTAATCATAGTTACACCTGGGGACTTAAACTTGGTGTTCCTATAGCCTTTTCTATTTGTCTTGTTATGTTTTTTCTGATCCTCGTAATTAGAAAATCAGGTCAGAAAGGCATAAATGTTATTGCTTATTCTTTGGTGGCGGCAGCGATACTTTGTTTTTTTATAGAAGGAGCTATTTCGTTTTATACAGTTGATTATTTACGATTCAGATGGAGTATAATAGTTATAATTACTGTTGTGCCTGTTGCTTCAATACTTGCATATATTCATTTCAGACTCAGAAGGGTTACCAGTCTGAGGAAGTTTTTTCATATCTGAAGACTCTGATTTGAAGCAGGGATTGTTTTGATGAAATAGTTTTCTCCGGCCATGATTAACGTGTTTTCATTGCCTGATAAGCATGTTATGTCCTGATTTGTATAGACAAAGAGTTTGTTGCAATGTGAGCAGGATGGTATTGAGATGAGATTACCCCTACTGCAACCAAGTAAGAACTCGTCTCGTGAATAATCATAAATGATGTCTGACGGGATAGCTGTTAAAGAGTTTGGCATTCCGTTTTCATCAGTGTAATCAAGATTTCTTTCGACCCACACGTTTCCCTGAACAGAAAACATCAGAACAGGAAGACCGTCTGCATATTTCCCGGTAACAGCAATTCTGTTATCTGTTATAAGTATTTTAGTAAAAATGCATTTTTTGTAATATCCCTTGTAAAACTCATTGAAATCAAATACCGACCATTCGGCACCATCTTTGGAGTGAATAATCTCTCCTGTGTCAGTAACTCCGTAGCAATCTGATGTATTTGCAGATATTGAAACAATGTTTCCTCTTAACGGAAGTTGTAAGTGACTTAACAAACCTTTTTCATTGATAATAAAAAGTTTTCCGAGTTCTGAGCCTGCTAAGATTTTACCGTTGAAGTCTGATAA
Organism: uncultured Bacteroidales bacterium; assembly: GCA_964500535.1. Classification (GTDB taxonomy): domain Bacteria; phylum Bacteroidota; class Bacteroidia; order Bacteroidales; family UBA1402; genus UBA8389. The sequence goes on along the minus strand of CAZCPI010000053.1, from coordinate 5,282 downwards.
ACAATAGACTGTGTTGTCAGTTCCTGTATTGATTTTTAAATATTCTCCATCATCCACAGCTATTTTTATAATCCCGTTTGTACCTGCAACAATCGTTTTATTATCAAAATGCAGTATGCTGTTTAATGAACTGTCTGAAACCTTTTCAGATTTGAGTACTTCACCTTTTGTGGATATCCTGTAGACAAAGCCATCCGACCCGGCTGCAAGAAAATCTTTCCCGCAGCTGGTCAGAGATTTGTATCCTTCTGAAGATCTAATTTTGCATGTAGTCATCAATATCAGACTACATGCAAAAATCAGTTTTAGTTTCATTTAAGTCCGCTATTGGAAATCCTGAAGTAATCAAAAGCAACATTAAAAGGTTCTTCATTCTGATTGTTTTGAGGTGTCATCCTTCCAAATCCTGAAAATCTTGCAGGCATGGCACCATCACATACTATCAGACCGGCTCTGATATCTTTTAATACATTATTTGCTGTGCCCACTTTTTCAAAAGTTTTTCCATCAGTTGAATAATAGGCAGTAAATAGGTCTCCTTTTTTTACAAGCTTGAGATAAAAAGTGTTGTCGTTTTTAATCTTTCCTTCCAGACTAACTGTAACAGATGATTTTTGGTCACCATTGCCTTCAGCCTGTAATTCAACAGCAACCGGTTGTTCGGTTTGTGTGCCCGGTCTGCCAAAACCTCTTCTTCCAAAAACAGACTTGTATATAAGTTTAACATAGTTATCGTCATCCTGATAAGCCAGTAATCCTGCATTTTGGGAGAAACCGGAAGGTTTTCTTGAACATACTATTTTGGTTTCTGCAGTCCAGTCTGTATTTGCACTTTGTAAAAGTATATTTTCTGCATTGTTGCTGGTTTCAGAAATGTCACCTTTTCCACTTGTAATTGTGAGCGAGCCGGTTTTTTTTGTCAGACTCCGGTTTTTATCGTTTTCTCTGATCCAGTTCCATTGTTTGCCTAATGCATTACCGTTGAATTCATCACTGACAGATTTTATGCCGAAGTTTACAGAGTATTCTTTTTTGTCAAAAGTGTTATAATCTATAAGCGAAATTAATGCTGTGCCAGGTATTCCTTTTGCCTGAATGGTTTCAACATTAACCGACGGATCTGATGCTCTGGCTTCAACAACAGGTGCTTCAGATGATTGACTCTTCATCAAATAACTGTATTGTGAAGTCGCTTGTTTGAAACCTGATACAGGCTTGTTGTTTACTGTGATGGAAGAAACGACAAGGTTGGGCATGACTTTTATTGGAAATCTGCCTGAAACAGTTTTTCCATCAATAGTTACACTTGCTGTAATAAGTGCCACTCCGGTGCCTTTAGCTGTTACTAATCCATTTGCATCGACAATTGCTACTGATGAGTTGTTGCTCGAGTAAACAACTCTGGCTTTTTTTATGTCATAAAAACTGTCATCAGTCATTGCTGCTGTCAGACTTGTCATGGCTTTGGAGCCATTGTTCATTACAACTGTACCGCAATCTGCTACAACTGTTTTGAGTGAAGGTTTCAACTGTCCGCTCATTACAGCGCTTACTGTCCCCCTGATATCTTTTGAGGATGCACCTATTTCAAATAAGTATTTCCCCTGATCATATGTCAGCTTATTTGTTTTGATATCCCAGAACCACAAGTCTTCGCAATCAATATCGATATTGACTGTCTTTGTCTGACCTGCCGGTATTGTAACACGTTGAAAACCTTTAAGTCTCTTAAACGGACGTTCCAGATTAGCAGGGCTTTCAGGTGTTTTCATGTAAATTTGTACAACTTCATCGCCTTCACGTTTTCCGGTGTTTTTAACATCGACACTTATCGTAATCTTGTCATTCGGATTGATACTGTTCTTACTTATTCTGTAATTTGAATATTCAAAAGTGGTATATGAAAGTCCGAAACCAAATTCATATGAGACTTCTTTATCGAAATACCAGAAAGTTCGTCCATTTTTGCCCTTACCTCCACGCAGAGTATAATCAGTTATTTCCGGTAGGTCATTTACTGATTTGTACCATGTTCCATTTAACTTTCCACCAGGATTAATATCTCCGAAAAGGATACTGCTGATTGCATCTCCCTGTGCCTGTCCGTTATATCCAACCCAGATGATCCCGGGTATATTTTTAATATTTTTGAATTCTTCAACTTCAACACAACCAAGAGTTTGCATGACTACTATCGTGTTTTTGTTGACTGCAGCCACTGCTTTTATCAGTTCAACCTGATTGCCTGGCAACAAAAGAGTCAGCCTGTCTGCTTCTTCAGTTGCAGTCTTTTCATCTGTTCCTACAAATACTATTGCAATATCTGCTGATTTTGCTGTTTCTATGGTTGCATCATCAATTTTAGATTCCTCAGGAGCCTTGTAAACAAGATATAAAGTCTGTGGTTCATTGAAACCAAGCTTATTTACTTTTACTTTCATTAATTTACCAGCACCATAAACACCTCCTGATTTTGCTCCGCCGGCTACCGTTGCATTCAAAGTTGTCAGCAGGTTTCCTTCAGGAGACCCTGTCCTGACTTCAACTATACCGCCTTCTGTCGGGATATTCAGATTAATCCCGATTGTATCTACATTGGTAAGATCAATATTATTATATGCAGTCCATGATCCGTCGTTTATAGTCCTTACCTGTTCTTCGCTGCCCATACCCGAACCTACTGTAATGCCTTTAGATGCAGAGCTGAATTTTGTTGCATCATACTTTGTTACATTACCGTTTGTTTTTTGGAGCTGGAAACCGGCTACATACAGCAAGTTGCTTTTACTGGACGTATTACCTCCTGTACTTAGTATAACTTCTGTGGAAAGACCTTTTTCAGCAATATACTTTTTGATTCCTGCATAAGGTGAAACCATATTGTCCTGTTCAGGTCTTCCTGAATAAGGCCCTAACTCTGTTTTGTCTGCCTGTGGTCCGATTAAGGCGATCTTTTTAAGTTTTGAAGGGTTAAGTGGAAGAGCTTTACAATTTGTGATGGTATTTGTCTCGTTTTTTAAAAGTACAGGAGTTTTGGTTGCAATTTCCCTGGCAAGAGCCCTGTTTGCCGGCGAGTTTACCATATTTGTCTGATACAGGGCAAAAGGAACTTTTGATGCAGGATCAAATTCACCTGTCCTCATTCTTATCATGAATACATTCAGGAGGGCTTTGTCGATGTCTGCCATTGTAATTAATCCTTTATTATAAGCTTTAATTGTGTTTCTTTGATAAACACTTCCACAGTCTGAATCGACTCCCGCTTTAAGCCCCATTGCAGTGGCTTCTTCAGCAGTTTTAACATAATAATGTCCGGTATAAATATCTTCTATTGCAGCACAGTCGCCGGTTATATATCCTTTCATGCCATATGTCCTTCTGGCAATAGTATCAAGATAAAGCATGCTCGCAGATGTCGGTACTCCGTTTACAGCATTATATGAAGACATTATTGAAGGCAGATTATCTTTTTCTATCAGCTTCCTGTATGGTGAAAGATAAAACTCCCTCATGTCACGGCTGTCCATGTTTGAACTCCCTACATGACGGTCAAACTCACTGTTGTTTGCAAAATAATGCTTGGCGCAAGGGATGGTTTTTAAATATAAAGGGTCATTTCCAACCATTCCCCTGACGAAACCACCGGCAATTTGTGAAACCAAAAAAGGATCTTCTCCATATGATTCACCTGTTCTTCCCCAACGCGGGTCTCTTATTGGTTCTACAACCGGAGACCAGTATGTGAGCCCCTTAGTGCCTGTCTGGAATATTGCTCTTGCTTCATCGGCAATTGCTGAGGCTTCTCTCTGCATTAATGAAGGGTCCCATGCAGCACCCAGTGCAACGCTGTTTGGAAATGAAGTCGGTCCCTGAATGCCGGCATTTTGATTGGCGCCGCTTAATATCCCATGTAGTGCTTCACTCCATACATTGTATGATTTAATACCCAACCTTGGGACAGGAGCCATGCTGTTGCCAAGTAAACTTTCCTTTTCTTCAAGAGTAAGTCTTGAAACAAGATCAGCTGCTCTTTCTTCAAACGTGTAAGCTGTGTTTTGATAAATGGGAATTCCGGTTACCGGTCCTTTTAAGTCTGATGCTTTTGCCCCAATTGTAGAGAGAATAACAAGAATAAAAGCAACAGCAATAAGGTTTTTCCTGATAGAAATGTTCTTCATATTTAAAGATTATGTTTTTACGAGAGTTAGACGCAATTTTTAGTGTTTTGTTTAACAGACTTTTCAAATATAAAGGATTACATTTTATAAAATGAAGAAATACAGATAGATGGGACTTTTTTTGAAGATTACCTTGTCAATTATCCAGTTAATTACTATTAGTATTTAACTACAGGTCAATCTTAGAATATACATTAAAAACAATAAATAGTATAAAATTGGCAATTATTGCACATTTTTATATGTTTTGTGTCTATAATTATACAGAAATATAGAATATTATGTGATAAATTTGGACAATTTTTTTTAGTTGATGCCAGGAAACACAAATTGTAATCAATTTTAATAAAAAATATTACAAAAGGTCTGATATTTGCTGGAAAAAGTATTAAAATGATATTTAAATAGTAAATTCGCGCGACAATATTTTATTATAGCGTCCATTTTAATAACATTCTAAATTTAATACTTTATGTCTAAGTTTTTTCGAATTCTTTCATTGTTAAGTATCTTTCTGGTTTCGTGCGTCGGAGCATTTGCCAGTGAGGCCGATTTGGCTATTCCGGACCTGCATCAGGGATCTTACGAGATTTTCGGAGGTGTGGTTTCGTCATGGAATTTTCTTTTTTACGGAGCCATGATTATTGCCGGTACTTTATTTTTCAGTTTGTTTCTCTATTCTCAGATTAGAAAATTATCAGCGCACGATTCAATGTTGAAGGTTGCTTCAACTATTTATCAGACTTGCCGCACTTATCTGTTGCAACAGGGTAAGTTTCTGTTAATGTTGTTTGCTATAGTCTGCGTGATTTTCTGTGTTTATTTCTTTGGTCTTGTCGGTCAGACAGTACCGGTAGTACTTCTTGTATTACTTTTCTCCATCATTGGTATGGTGGGCTCCTATAGTGTGGCATGGTATGGTATTCGTGTAAATACTTTTGCTAATGCAAGAACTGCGTTTGCGGCTTTAAGAGGAAAACCTCTTGATGTTGTAAATATTCCCCTGAAGGCAGGTATGAGTGTGGGATTGTTCCTTATATCTCTTGAACTTGTTATGATGGTCGCAATTTTGCTTTTTGTTCCGCGTGAGATTGTAGGTATTTG
>CAZCPI010000052.1:3520-15016 GCA_964500535.1 uncultured Bacteroidales bacterium | reverse complement strand
CAATGTCATAACAGACAGACTCACAGTACCCAGAACACCGGCAACTACCGGTTTCATTTTGTTACCGCCTAAACCGAGTACTAAAAACATCAATATCGGTAAGACTACTATAATTAATGTGTAACTCATCATCAGAATTTCATTTTATTAACCTCTTCAGAATTGATGTTCTTCAGGTTGCGGTAAATATTAATGATTATTGCAATTGCTATAGCGGTTTCAGCAGCTGAAACACCAATGGCGAAAATGCTGAAAAACATACCATCCAGTTGACCGGGAAATAAATACCTGTTGAAAGCAGCAAAATTAATATCAGCCGCATTCAGCATTAGTTCAAGCGACATAAGGATTGTAAGCATGTTTCTGCGTGACAAAAAGCCGTAAACACCTGCAAAAAACATAATCGTGCTTAATGCCAGATAGGCTATCAATGGAATATTACTCATATCTTTTATTTTTTTCTTTGAACTATCGTTTTCTTGCAATCATTATCGCTCCCACAATACATGCGAGCAGCAAAATACTTATTGCTTCAAAAGGTAACAAATACTGATATTTATCCGTACCCATCATAGTATTACCTATCTGTTGCATTGTCGGTTCATGAAATACAGAAAGTTGAGAAACCTTATATACATTTCTGATTATGATATGCGCACATATCGCCAATCCGGCTAACGAAACAGCAACGGCAGGCAACACCTTTTTCCATCCCGGTCTTTTTGCCTTATCTCCGGCATGACTTGTAAGAAGGATAGAAAAAATGTACAATACCATAATACCACCGGCATAAACAGAAATCTGAACACCTGCCAGAAACTGATAACCCATTATAAAATACAGACCGGCTGTAGCCAGCAATACAAACAGCAAGTATGTAGCTGCACGTAATATCCTTCTCGATACTACCGAGAAGATTGAAAATGCGACGATTACAATCGCCAGAACATAGAATATGATTTGTTCAGCCATATCTTTTATTGTTTATTTTTTTCTCTCATTTTTGAGCCTTCCCTGTTGAGTTGTTCAACAAGTTTACCCCTTGTAAAGACAGAATTTTCAAAAGTGTTTCTAAACTCAATCGCATCAGACGGGCATGAGATAACACAAAGATTGCAAAATGTACACATGCCAAGGTCGTAAATATATTTATCCAGTACTTTCTTAGGTTTTCCGCCTTCCTCAGCAGGTTCCTGCATTTTAGAAATAACTTTGATAGTACCGTTAGGACAATTCATCTGACAAATGCCGCAGGCCGTACAGGCATGTTCATTGTTTTCATCATGAGGCATAACAAGCTGACCTCTGAAACGTTCTGAAACGACAAGTGTAGCACGGTTTTCAGGATATTGCTCAGTTACTTTTTTAGTAAAGAACTCTTTTATAGTAACCGCCATTCCTGATAACAGAGAATAAACTCCCGTGAAAATGCTTGCTATATAATTAATTAATGACTTCATATTAATATTTATTCAGGATAATTAAAACAGCAATCCATAGATAACAAGGACAACCATTAGTAACAGGTTTACCATATTTATGGGCAGCAAATACTTCCATTCCAGATGCAAAAGCTGGTCAATACGCAAGCGTGGGAATGTCCATCTGACCCATAAGCTCAGGAACATCAGAGCAAACGTTTTTCCGAAGAACCAGATTATTGATGGTATATAATCCATGACCTGATTAAATCCGTCAAGGCCCGAAATATGGAAAGGCATCCAGCCTCCCAGGAACATAGTCGTTGCAATAGAAGCAATGATAAACATGTTCAGATACTCGGCAAGATAAAAGAAACCAAACTGAAGACCAGAATATTCAGTATGATAACCTGCAGTTAACTCTGATTCAGCTTCAGGTAAGTCGAAAGGACCACGATTGGTTTCAGCGTGACCTGCAATAAGATATATAATGAATGCAATTACAGCGGGAATGTGACCCTGAAAAAGATACCATGTATCAGCCTGATTTGCAACGATATCAGACAACTGCATTGTTCCTGAAAGAACAACAATAGTCATCAATGATAAACCGGCAGATAATTCATAACTAATCAACTGCGCACCACTACGCATGGCACCAATCATTGAGTATTTGTTATTACTTGCCCAACCGGCCATAAGTATACCAATAACACCAAGTGATGATACTGCTATAATATAAAATATACCGATATTAAAGTCAAAAGCCTGTAAACCTCTTCCAAAAGGTATTGCACCAAAAGCCAGGAAAGAAGCAACCAAAACAAAGAATGGAGCGAGATAAAACAGAAATTTGTCAGTATGGTTGATAGGAATGATTTCCTTAATCAACATCTTGAGCATATCCGCCACACTCTGAAATACACCCCACTTACCTACCCTGTTCGGACCAATTCTGCACTGGAAAGCAGCACAAATCTTTCTTTCAAAGTAAATAAGCACCAGGGCAATAATACAATATAATGCCAGTAGAAGGACCCCAACAACGACAAACTCGATCGCGAGCACCCAGAATTCCTGAAGATAAGTCCTCAGAAATTGGTCAACCCATGAAGTCCATATTGAAAAATCAAACATATTTCAAATATTTATTATTTAACCTTATCTGTCTATATCCGGGATCACATAGTCCATAGATCCGCCAATCGTAATCAAGTCAGCAATCTTGGCTCCATGACATACACTATCCATTATTGAAACCAAAGCCATTGAAGGGGAACGGAACTTAAGTCTGTAAGGAGTCTTATCACCTTTACTCAATATATATACGCCGAATTCACCTCTGGCAGCTTCGATTCTCTGGAAGTACTCTCCTTCGGGTAATTTGATAATAGCCTTTGTTTTAGCACAATAATCACCTTCAGGAATCCTGTCTATCAGTTGTTCAATAATGTGAAGCGATTCCTCTATTTCATCAAGACGATTCAGGTAACGAGCCATTGAATCACCTTCAGTACGAACGATTTCTTTAAATTCAACCTCATCGTAAGCTGCATAAGGAGCAATTTTTCTCAAATCACAATGGAAACCGGAAGCACGTCCTACAGGACCGCTTACCGCATATGAAATTGCTGTTTCTTTGGAAAGTACACCGACACCAATCATTCTGTTTTTGGCAATCACGTTACCGGTATAAAGCTGATGGTATTCTTTAAGGTTTTTCCTCATATAAGGTATGAACTCCTTTACTTTAGAAACAAAATCAGGATGCAGGTCAGCCATTACGCCACCAATCACATTATAATTTTGTATAAGTCTTCCGCCTGTGGTCTGTTCAAAAATGTCAAGTACTTTCTCTCTGTCGCGCATACCATATATAAATGCTGTAAGAGCTCCCATATCCATACACATACAAGCCCAAGAAAGCAAGTGTGAGGTTATCCTGGTCAACTCATCCATTATGGTACGTATAAATTCAGCCCTGCGTGGCACCTCTATTGAAGCAGCCTTTTCAACGCACATGCACAAAGCATGCCTGTTGATATGAGCAGAAAGATAATCAAGCCTGTCAGTAAAATGCAGAATCTGAGGATAAGTTAGTGTTTCACTTAACTTTTCAATACCACGATGGATATATCCGCAGTTTACATCAATTTTTTGTATAATTTCACCGTCAAGAACTGTTCTGAAGTGCAATACTCCGTGAGTAGCCGGATGTTGAGGTCCGATATTCAAAACATAATCATCGTCCTTAAACAGTTTAATTTTTTCCTCTTTTATGCCATCTTCACCTCTGACCCATTTCGCTGAGTCCTCAGACATTTCATAACTGGTAGTATCAACAGGATTGATAGTACGACTTGGGTCATAATCTTTTCTGAAAGGATAGCCTTTCCATCTGTCTGTTAGAAAGAGATGACGCATATCCGGATGATCAATAAATCTGATACCAAAAAATCCGAAAACTTCCCTTTCATTTAATAAAGCTGTACTCCAGAGATCAGAAACTGTAGGCAACACAGGGTTTTCACGATCATCTGTTGATGTCTTAAGAACTATGCAGTTCTTTAAGTCCTTTGAAGAACTCAGCAAATAAACTACGCCCAAAGCATCACCATAATCAACTCCTGTGAGCTGAATCAGATAGTCCATCTTAACAGACTCATCATTTTTGATAGTCGAGGCTAATGATCTCAGTTGTTCGGGTTTCACCGAGATCGTGAGTATTTCTTTTTCTTCAATCAGGGCTTCAGGAAACTTTGCCCCAATGAGTTGTTTTATATTTTCCATCTATTCGTTTTCCTTTTTCTTTTCTTTGAATGCGAAACGTTCCAGTTTTACTTTGCGCTGAAGCTGCATCATTCCATATAAAAGAGCTTCCGGTTTAGGTGGACAGCCCGGTACATAAACGTCAACAGGAATAACTTCCTCCACTCCTTTGACAACACAATAAGAGTTGCAGAAAGGTCCGCCTGAAATAGCGCAACTACCCATAGCAATAACATACTTGGGTTCAGCCATCTGATCATAAAGACGTTTTAAAACAGGAGCCATTTTATCTACTATTGTACCCGCAACTATGATGACATCTGCCTGACGGGGACTATTTCTGGTAACTTCAAAACCAAAACGGGCAAAGTCAAAACGGGCAGCACCCACAGACATAAACTCGATACCACAACAACTTGTAGCAAAAGTAAAAGGCCATAGTGAGTTGGATCTACCCCAGTTGATTATATCATCAAGCACTCCGGTCACAACGTTAACACCGTTAGCCCTTAGCTCCTCAACATATTTTTCAAGGTATTCATTATCCTTAAACTCATCATTTCTGATACCCTTTATCTTGACATTTTTTATTTCCATTCCAAAGCTCCTTTCCTCCAGGCATAAGCAAGACCCAAAACGAGAATCAATAAAAAGAAACCAATACTTATCAATCCCTGTATACCAAGACCACGTACAACAGTAGCCCACGGGAAAAGGAAGACAGTTTCAACATCAAACATCAGATAAAGAATAGCGAAAAGGTAATATCCTACCTTAAACTGCATCCATGATGTACCACGGGTTGGTATACCTGATTCATACGCCTCCCTTTTCTGTGGATTGTTTGATTTAGGCGATATCAGGATGGCAACACCCAGTCCTCCGATAACAAGTACGATACCGGTTATTAGTGTTACCAGAAAATATGCATAATTCATAATTGTGAATATATTTTTTTTAAACAGAATAAAACGAACCTAATCGTTGATGGTCAATCAATAAAAAAGCAAAACAGACTGATTTTCTATTGCTGAAAAGCAGTCTGTCTTATATTATTGTTGTTATTATGCTTTGCCTGCGCTGTCCAGCACGTTGACAATTTTGTGCATGTACAGTTTCTTGAGAGATTCTCTGGCCGGTCCTAAATACTGACGTGGGTCAAACTTGGATGGATCCTTAGCGAAAAATTCACGAATGGCAGCTGTCATAGCTATACGGCCGTCTGAATCAATATTGATTTTACAAACAGCTGAAGTTGATGCTTTACGAAGTTGTTCTTCAGGAATACCGATTGAATCCTTCATTTCACCACCGTATTTATTAATTGTAGCAACCATATCCTGTGGAACTGAAGATGAGCCATGCAATACGATTGGGAAACCCGGGATTTGTTTTTCAATTTCTTCCAGAATGTCAAAACGGAGTGGCGGTGGTATAAGGATACCGTTTTCGTCACGTGTACATTGAGCTGGTGTAAACTTGTTTGCACCATGTGAAGTACCTATAGAGATAGCCAGTGAATCAACACCGGTACGTGAAACGAAGTCCACTACCTCTTCAGGTCTTGTATATGTGTGATGTTCAGCAGAAACTTCATCTTCTACTCCTGCCAAAACACCTAATTCACCTTCAACAGTAACTCCATACTGGTGAGCATATTCCACTACTTTCTTTGTAAGCTCGATGTTTTCTTCATAAGAATGATGTGATCCATCTATCATAACTGAAGAGAATCCCATATCAATACATGACTTGCAAAGTTCAAAAGAATCACCGTGGTCAAGGTGAAGTACTATCTGAGGATTTGCCATACCAAGTTCTTTAGCATATTCTACAGCTCCCTGAGCCATATAACGCAATAAAGTCTGGTTAGCATATTTACGTGCGCCACTTGAAACCTGCAAAATAACCGGAGATTTGGTTTCAACAGCTGCCTGGATTATAGCCTGCATTTGCTCCATATTGTTAAAATTGAACGCAGGAATAGCATACTTTCCTTCAATGGCTTTCTTGAACATCTCTTTGGTGTTGACAAGGCCTAATTCTTTGTAGTTTACCATGTTTTATATCGTATAAAAATTATTGAATCCGATCCTATTGAAATGCGCCGCAAAATTAGTCTTTTTTAATGAAAAAAATGTATGTTTTGAGATTTTTGAATAAATAATCAGAAAATATTTTGGATGTTACCGAAAATGACTAATTTTGCACGCCATTACAAATTTACCATCTGTATACAAAATAATTAACGACATAACAATTATGAAAAAAGATTTGCATCCTTCAAATTACCGTCCCGTAGTGTTCAAGGACATGTCAAACGGAGACACTTTTGTATCCCGTTCATGTGTCAACACAAAAGAGACGATAGAACTTGACGGAGAAACACTTCCTGTGGTAAAACTTGAAATTTCTTCATCATCACATCCTTTCTACACAGGTAAATCCAAATTGGTAGATACAGCCGGACGTGTAGATAAGTTTATGAGCCGTTATGGCAACCGTGCAAAGAAATAATTCTTTACGAACCGCATATTAAAAAGCTCCGGTAAATCCGGAGCTTTTTTTGTTAATGAATCTCCCCTCCGCAGAGCAGCAGGAAACGCGTTCACCGGAATTTATATTTCAATATACCACTTCAGCTTTTCAATATCTTCAGGCTTAAACTCCCTGAAACCTGAAAGATCTTTAAGATCTCTGATACCTTTTCTTACTTTTCTCAACTCGACAATCACTTTTGCCTGATAAAAATCGATATAAGGATGAGATTTAAGGACTTCAAGAGAAGAAGTGTTTATATTAAGCTTTTTTATCAGTGACTTATCAATCGTCATAGATTTTTTGATACTTTCAATAGCCTCAGGATACACACCCCTGATTTCAGAAAGCTGGGAAAAGTCGTAAAATCCACCAAGCTGTTTACCATAACGCATTATCCTTGATGCCGTCGCTGATCCGATACCTTTTAAAAGTTTGAGTGAAGATGTATCAGTAGAATTAAGCTCGAAAGAGACGGGGCTCATATCTTTCACCTCATCCTTATAATCATTAAACTCTTGTGAGCGCACCCCTTGTTGCGATATTTCAGATGATAAATTTCTGCCTGATTTAATCGTACCTGTCATTTTGTTATCTGTATAATTCCTTCCTGCTGTTTCACTATATACCGCATTTTGTCTGCCGGCATCACTGTAAACAGAATTAGGTTGAGACTGCATATTTTCTATTTTTATGAATGGAAGCAGCTTTAAATATACATCTTCATCAAGACCGTATATCCTTGATAAATCTTCAGGCTTCCTGAAATTGCCTCCTTTTCTTCTGTAATTAAGCATGTTTTTAATAACATAATGCCTTATACCCATTCTGACCAAAGACACCGAATCAATCTTATTCGGATCAAATTCAAAAGGCTTAAGTGAAACCTTACTGTAATTGCTGTTATTTTTGCGGTTTCTGCCGGAAATTACTGCATTGACAGATTCGTCGACAGGCAGATATTTATCAGCCAGATCAACTATTGATGAATCCGCTGCAGAAGAGTTGACAGAGCATATTTTTTTAACATAAGGCATCCATTTGTCACTTGTCCAGATTAAAATCTGAAGCGTTACAACGAGTATTGTAAATGATGCATAAGCTATTTTATCTTTTCTATTCAGATATAAAAAGTCCTTCCACATGTTAATATTATATTTATTTTTTGCAAATATAATATTTTATCAAATATTCCGGATTCTGTAATAAATATATTTAACTTTGCAGAAAAATCAATAACAACACTATCAGATGAAATCCGGCTTGTTTATAAAAATTTGCAGATACCACCTTTTTTCAGTTTTATGCGGAATTCTGATTATTGTACTTTGTACTGTCAAGCTGCCACCTCAGGACAATAATATATCAATACCAAATTTTGACAAGTTTGTACATTTCATGATGTATCTGGCATTAAGCCTGTCATATATAACGGAGAGATTTCTTTCATCAAAAATGACTCCAGTTAAACCGGCACCAACGTATTTGTTTACTCTGGCAATTTCATTTATCATCGGAGGCCTGATAGAATTAGTTCAGGCTTACCTGACATCATACAGATCAGGTGATATAATTGATCTGTTGTGTGACGTATGCGGATCACTTACAGCTATCCTTATAGTTTCAATCTTCAGATACTACAGGAGACATATTATTAAAAATTAAAAACTAATCCGCGACATCCGATTTTGCACTGCCGGTAATTGTTTATTCCTTCATGGAACTAAGCTTCCACAGGTTCCTGTAATTCATTCTGATCAAAGGCGATAAAGCCATTTCACCTACAGTGCCAATACGCTTGCGCAAAGCTGATAACTCAGTAAGTTTATCCTTGACATCATCCTCAATAATCGGGTCGAAACCTGATTCTTTTAGCATTATATTCCTTTTAGCCTTTATTGAAAGCTCCAGATAAAGCCTTATATAGCAATACATATCCAGAATCTGTTCAGGTTGAAACCTGTCTTTTATCGAAACAAGATACTCACCCGATCGGGTAGAAGAAAACTGTCCCTTATTAATCATCCCAAGTAACTCAACCTCAGTACCAAACTCAATCTCAAGCCACTTATGCAAATGTTTATTATGACTGCTGAATATTACCAAGAATAAAACCGGAAGAATAATAATAATTATCAGAGTTTGAAATACAGGATTGACAAAAAAATGATTGAACATCGAATGAATAGCAAAAATGACCAGATATGCCAAAACAACAAATAACCGCACATATGAATCTCTTGATTTAGCATTCAGCAACAATATCGAAAAGACCGAAGTACAGCCACCGTGCATTAAGGAGGTACCCAGACCTCTGGTAACCCAAATCAATAAGTTATTTTCTTCAACATTATGCAGGTATACTAAATTTTCAAATATCGAAAATCCCGCACCCACGGCAAAACCATATATAGCAGCATCAATCATAAATCCGGCTTTGTTCCTTTTAAATATCCACAGGATAAAAAGGGATTTCATCACCTCTTCAACCACAGGAGCTACATAAAATGAATACAAACGGAATTCCAGCCCTAGCCGGACTATAAGAAAATTATTAACATAATAAGTCAATCCTGCACAGATTACTCCCCACGACAACGAAAACAGCAGTACATTTTTCAATACAAGCTTAAAACTATCAAGCAGATACAAAAAAACTATAAAAAACAATACCGGAGCAATGCAAATGATTAGCTTATATGTTTCCACTTACAGCAGATTTTCTGGTGAATAAAGATGTAGCTGTTTCAATGGCTACCAAAACAGATAAAAAGATCAGTATTATAGACACGTATGGTATAGAAGGATGACCCTTGCCAAGAACGAATCCTTTATAAATATCAAGCACCAGTGACCAGTTTGCCATAATAAACATTACAAGAGCAGGTAAAAATGAAGCTATCCAGACCTTTGATCCCTTTTTAGAATTAAAAAGCCAGACAGTCACACCAATAAGTGCAAGCGATGCAAGCAACTGGTTTGAAGCCCCGAAAGTCCCCCAAAAGGCTTTCCAGGCGGGAATAGTGTTGCCGCTCGCATCAGTTATTGTCTGAAAAATGAAAATTACAGGTACACCCGCAGTAATCAAAGTGCCGATAAGTCTGCCCTTCCTTGATTTCATCCCGGTCAGCTCCTGAAATATATATCTTCCCAATCTTGTACAAATATCCAGAGTATCGTAAACAAAAGTAGTGAAAGCCATAAGACCAAATGTAATGCCAAAAGTTGGTGAAATCCCGATCAATTCCATGAAACGCCCTATTCCTGAAGCATAGATAAAATTAGGAGCCTTCTTTACCATTTCTGAATCTGAAGAAAGTATCATTACGCAGGCAATAGAAACAACTGCAACCATGGCTTCAAGAAGCATGGTGCCATATCCGATTGGTTTCGCATCAGACTCCCTGCTTATCTGTTTGCTTGTTGTACCCGAAGATATCAATGCATGAAAACCGGAGCAGGCTCCGCATGAAACCGTTATAAACAAAACTGGAAACATGGGACTGCCTGATAGCCCTGAATTATTAATAAACGCAGGATACTGTATGTCATAACCACCAAAAATGATTCCGATCGCTGCAACTATCAGTGATGCATACAGAAACAAACCTCCGAGTGCGCCCCTTGGTTGGAGCAATAGCCACATTGGCAAAACAGAAGCTATCACACAATAAACAAGAATGATGAGAGACCAGGCCTTTTGAGAAACAACCGGATCAGAAAAAGGCAATGTTATCGGGAAATATTGCCCGGCCCAGATACATATACCAACTATGGGCAGGAAAATCATCAAAGCAATATTCTCTTTCAAACCAAACTTTCTGATCAGAACCCCCATAATCAGAGGGAGAAGCAGATACAACAAAGAAGATGAAGCAATGCCTCCGCAGCTTATCTGTTTGCCGGATTCCAGAGGAACAAGACCAACAAAAGAAGTAGCTGTAATGTCAGTAAAAGCAATTATTACATATATTAAAGAAATCCAGATAAATAACATAAAAAGAAGCCAGGCTCTCTTTGAAACGTTCACCCTTATCACTTCGGTAATTGATCTGGCTTTGTGACGCATAGAAGCAACCAGTGTGCCCATATCATGAGTACCTCCGATAAAGATTGAGCCCAAAATAACCCAAAGCAAGGCAGGCATCCACCCGAACATGACACTCGCGATTATCGGACCATTTATCGGGCCGGCTGCAGCAATAGCAGAAAAATGTTGCCCTAAAAGCATGCCTTTCTTAGCAGGCACATAATCCAGACCATCTTTATACTTTACTGCAGGAGTCTCAATCTTATCATCCAGATCAAACACCTTTTTACTGAGAAATTTACCATAAGTAAAATAAGCAACCACGAAGAGTATGCCACAACCAATTATGACAAAAAGAATATTCACGGTAAGATTTATTAAAAATTAGAAATAAGGATATAAAAGAAGACAGAAGAAAATCATCAAACTAACTTATACAGAGTCAGGCAAAAATAAACCATCTTTCATTTCCAGCACCCTGTCAGTCAGAGTAGCAAGCTGGACATCATGAGTGACTATTATAAAAGTCTGATTAAATTTCTCGCGAAGATCAAAAAACAGTTTATGAAGTTCATCTTTGTGTGCGGTATCCAGACTGCCTGACGGTTCGTCGGCTAGTATTACATCAGGTCTGTTGACCAAAGCTCTGGCAACTGCCACCCTTTGGTTTTCACCTCCCGACAATTGAGAAGGTTTATGATTGAGTCTGTCGTCAAGATTCATGAAATTCAGGATTTC
>CAZCPI010000052.1:1313-3420 GCA_964500535.1 uncultured Bacteroidales bacterium | reverse complement strand
TTGCCTGAACCATATTTCAATTAATTAATCAGTTTTTTAATAACGTAAGCAGACATATGACAGCCGAAAACAACCGGCATATATGAAACCGTACCTACTGTGGATTTCTTATTTCTCTCATTATCAACTCCAATCACTGCCTCT
This sequence comes from uncultured Bacteroidales bacterium, assembly GCA_964500535.1. Taxonomy (GTDB): domain Bacteria; phylum Bacteroidota; class Bacteroidia; order Bacteroidales; family UBA1402; genus UBA8389. The sequence goes on along the minus strand of CAZCPI010000052.1, from coordinate 3,276 downwards.
CTGTTGGTTGGTTCTGTCGAGAAAACGACAGGTAGTCCTTTAAAGATACCATTCAGCTTAAGCTCCCTTCTGACAGTTTTCGCCAGAGGGCACTGGAATGTCTTTGAAATATCTGTTTGTCTGATGCAACCGGGATCTGTTTTACCACCGGCCCCCATAGCAGAGATAACCGGAATATCGTTTTTGAGACAATGCAACAAAAGTTTTATTTTAGGAGACAACGTATCAATAGCATCGACGACAAAATCAAATTTCTCAGCACTCAACAGACTTACAACATTGTCTTCAGATAAATATTCCTTTATAAGGTTTAACCTGACGGAGGGATTTATGTCGATATAACGTTCACCGGCCACTTCAACTTTACTTTTGCCAAGAGTTGACCTGAGGGCAATCATTTGCCTGTTTATATTGCTTTCGTTAACAATGTCACAGTCTATCAAAGTCAATCGCCCCACTCCCGCTCTTACAAGCATTTCAGCTACCGAAGACCCGACTCCTCCCACACCGGCAATCAGGACATTGCTATCTTTCAACTTATTGACGGATTCCCCGCCAAGTAAAAGAGCAGTCCTGCTTTTCCATTCTTCTGTCATAAATAATAAAATATGATATATTTATTTTATTATCGCAAAGATATATAAATTATGAAACCGCTGTTTTATAAAACATTGATCACGAAACGTTTTTTAAAAATTTCACCACCCGCTGAATAAAACAAAACCTGACAAATATACTTTCCTGTTTTTACTATCTGACCATTATCATCCTTGCCATTCCATACAATACTTTCCTCAGTTCCGATATAACTATTTGTCAATAGCGCTTTTACTTTAATTCCACTCATATCATAGACTCCAATTGTCAGGATTCCGCTTTTCTCAGGTTTCAACGTCATAAGGAAAGTATCGTCATTCCCGTCATTATCAGGAGTAAACCATTTCTTTTCGTAAAAAACAATCTCCCTGGTTTCAGGATTAATATTCCTGTATTGCGAGTTGATGAAACCTGGAGTACCAAAACCAGATGACTCAGAAGCAGACATCCATGACACGGTTTCAGCCGATGATAAATCAGGATTAATCTTTTCAAGCGAAACCCCCTCGGTATTCTTAATAAGAGGATAATGCATATTATTATCATAACTAAACCCGTCAATAAAAGATCCATCACCATTTAAAAGCAGGACATTCCCCTTGTCGTCGGGCATTGATGGCATTTTACTTACATCGAGTCCGTTGGAAACAATTGCCTGACCTGATAACAGGAAGACAGAATCAGACTTTTGAGAAACCAGCCAGTAAGATCCCGGCATGCATGGCAATGATTTTTCAGATAAACGGCTGCCATCATTAAGGTTACCGGATTCATCATAACTGGTAATCCAGACATCTGAAAGATCTATACATTTGTCAGATCTGTTGACAATCTCGACATAATCAAAACCATTATAAGCAGGATTAAACATAACCTCATTTATACTAAGGCAAAAGCTGTCCGCCTTAACAGGGAGTGATATATTAAATATCGTATCACTTACCTCAATGCCGGAAATATCCTTCAAGCCGGCTATCGAGATACCATATACCCTGTTTTCAGTCAGATTATCGCTAAATCTTATAATATAATTTTTATAATCGGGAGATGAAGCCGACACTTCAGTCACCATATTATCGCCATTGACAAATCTGAAATATCTGTCATCAACATCACGGCAAATCATCTTTGTAAAGCATAACTCAAGTGACCTTTCGTTTGTCATATACATCCTTTGGAGTCTGGTTACGACTGTATCCGGATTAATATTATTTACAGAGTTGACTTTGCCCGGAGTACCGCCGTTGACATTATCAGAAACTTTCCAGTTATAAGGTAATCCCGATAAATTATCTGTATCAATACATTCCAGACTCCATCCGCCTTTGCTTTTAAACTTGTTTTTGTACCACGATTCATCATAAGA
>CAZCPI010000052.1:0-1213 GCA_964500535.1 uncultured Bacteroidales bacterium | reverse complement strand
CATCAGCTCACTTATGACTATGTCGCCGTAGTTACCTGCCATGGAGAAACCATGCAGGAGGGCCAATAATGTTATCACAATTTTATTCACGCAGATAAAATATTTAAGTTTTTGCTTATCTTTGCAACCTATAACAGGTTAACATGATAAATGTACGGAAGAATTTCCGGATTATTATACATTTAATTAATTATTTATTTACAAAACAAATGAAAGTAGCTATTGTTGGTACAAGTGGTGCCGTAGGACAGGAGTTCCTGCGTGTACTCGAGGAAAGGAATTTTCCTTTGGATGAGCTGGTGTTGTTCGGATCTTCCCGTAGTGCGGGAAAAACGTACACATTCCGTAGTAAACAGATTACCGTCAAAGAGCTTAAACACAACGATGACTTTAAAGGTATCGATATTGTTTTTGCTTCTGCAGGCGCCGGAACATCTAAAGAATTTGCCGAAACCATGACCAAACACGGTGCAGTAGTTATTGACAACTCAAGTGCATTCCGCATGGATGAAGATGTACCATTGGTTGTACCGGAAGTAAATGCCGAAGATGCAAAAATCCGTCCAAGAAACATCATAGCAAATCCTAATTGCACAACTATCCAGATGGTTGTAGCCCTTAAGGCTATCGAAAATTTGTCACACATCAAACGTGTACATGTTTCGAGTTATCAGGCGGCATCAGGAGCAGGTGCTGCAGCTATGGATGAACTGATTAAGCAAAACGAACAGCTTGTTAACGGTGAAGAGCCGACTGTTGCCAAATTTGCTTATCAGCTGGCATACAATGTTATACCTCAGGTTGATGTATTCCTTGAAAACGGTTATACAAAAGAAGAAATGAAAATGTATAACGAAACACGTAAAATCATGCACTCAGATATTGAAGTAAGTGCAACCTGCGTACGTGTTCCTGTGATGCGTGCTCACTCTGAAAGCACCTGGATTGAAACCGAAAGACCGGTTTCTGTCGAAGAAGCTAAAGAAGCATTTTCTAAAGCTGAAGGTATAATACTGCAACAAAATGATGCTGCTAAGGATTATCCCATGCCTTTATTCGTTGCCGGAAAAGATCCTGTATATGTAGGCCGCATCCGTAAAGACCTTTCAAATCCAAACGGTTTGACATTCTGGACGGTTAGTGACCAGATCAAAAAAGGTGCCGCCCTCAATGCCGTGCAAATCGCCGAATATCTTGTAAAAGAAAACGCCCT
>CAZCPI010000051.1:7603-15618 GCA_964500535.1 uncultured Bacteroidales bacterium | reverse complement strand
ATTCCAAGATGGTGCAACAAGATGGAGTATGATTATCTTGGTCACATCGAAGAAGATGGCATCTACAGATTGTTTCTGAAGAAATAAAGGTATGGTTTCTGCAAATCAGCCAAAAATTCTGGTCTTTTCCACTGAAAAGGTTTCAGATCCGGCAATTGACCTGGCGGGATTATTAAAGAAACATTATCCGTTTACAGTATATACCATAAGTGTACCTTGTTCAAGCTGCATTAAACCAAGATGGATAATGCATGCTTATGAAAAAGGGTTCGACGGAGTTTTTATTGCTGCCGACGGTACAGATTGTTCTTATGGAGAGTCTTGTGGTGAGAAGACATCACAAATAGTTACTGCAACTCACAAGATTATGCGTGAGAAAGGATTAAAACCCTCACAATTAAAAATGGCAGCAATTTGTTCAGTATGTGCTGAACCCTTTGTCAAGCATATTACCGGTTTCATGAAGGAACTGGAAAAATTGAAACAGGGATAACCCAAAGATCAATTGTAATGAAAGAGAAATTTGACATATATGATGTTCTTGTCATAGGTGCAGGTATAGCAGGAGAGGAGTCTGCATTAAAACTTGCCGATATGGGATTTAAAGTGGCTCTTGTTGAGAAGGAACCATCTATAGGCGGTAAGATGATTTTGTTGAGTAAGGTTTTCCCGACTCTCGACTGTGCTGCATGTATAACTACTCCCAAAGTATCTGAAACCGCACGCCACCCGAATATTCAGGTCCTGACTATGACCGAACCCGAGTCCATTATTAAAAATGAAGATGGAAGTTTTAGTGCAGTTTTACGTAAACGTCCCAGATATGTTGTCGAAAAAGACTGTACAGGATGTCAGGAGTGTGAAACCGTTTGCCCTGTAATTGTAAAAGATCAGTTCCAGTTTGACATGGTAGGCAGAAAAGCAGTTTATATACCATTTAATATAGCAAATCCCAGAGTTGCACTTATCGATATTGATAATTGTATCCTTTGCGGAGCCTGCGAACAAAAATGTCCATCAGACTGTATTGATTTCACACAGGAAGAAGAAATCCTGAATTTAAAAGTACGTTCAGTCGTAATCGCTACCGGTTTCAACCTTTTTGATCCTAAAAAAATCCAAAGATACGGTTACGGTACTTACAGCAACGTTATTACTTCCATGCAGATGGAGAGACAGCTAGCCCCGACCAGACCATTCAATAACATATTAAGGCCAAGCGATGGCAAGATACCCGAAAAAATAGCTTATATATTTTGTACAGGATCAAGGGATCATACTGTGGGAAACCCGATTTGTTCGCAGGTTTGTTGCATGTATTCTTCAAAACAGGCACAGTTACTGATGGGCGCATTACCAATGGCCGATATTACTTTATATTATATTGATGTCAGAGCATTCGGCAAAGGTTTCAACGAGTTCTATACTCAGACCGCTGATATGGGTGCAGCATATGTCAAAGGAAAGATTGCCATGGTTAGTGAAAAAGAAAACGGCAATTTGATACTTCGATACGAAAATTTCATTACAGGTCAGGTAACTGAGTCTGAACATGATCTGGTTGTACTTTCAGTTGGTCTTCTGGCAAATCCTGCAATAAAAAAAGCATTTATCAATGAAGACCTGCAGATAGATCAGCTAAACTATATTATGCAACCTCGTATGTTGTTGCATCCTTCACATACCTCAATACCGGGTGTTTTTGTAGCAGGTACTGCAACGGCTCCAATGGATATACCTGATACAATTATGTCAGCTGGTGCTGCTGCGGCAGAAGCTTCCGGATTTCTAAAGCAAAAACAATGAAGAAGAAGATTGGCGTATATGTTTGTCATTGTGGTGGCAATATTTCAGATTATGTAGATATCGAAAAAGTCAAAGAAGCCGTCAAAGATGAGGCTGATGTCTTTCTTCTGAAAAACACAATGTTCGCATGTTCAGACTCCTCACAAAAAGAGATGGAATCTGATATAAAATCAAATGAACTTGATGCAATTGTAGTAGCTTCCTGCTCACCCAAGTTGCATGTGCCGACTTTCAGAGGTGTAGCAAACAGAGCAGGCTTAAACCAGTATAATTATGTTCAGGTAAATATCAGAGAACAAGGTTCATGGGCACATTCCGATAACCCGCCGGGAGCAACTGAAAAAGCAATTAATCTTGTAAAAGCAGGTATCGCCAGGGCAAGAGCTTCAGAGTCTCTGACGCCGCTGAAGATTCCGGCTATTAATTCAGTTACTGTTGTCGGAGCAGGAGTAGGAGGCATGAAATCTGCAATCGCCTTATCTGATATGGGATCTGATGTAATCCTTATTGAAAAAGGAAAAAACTTAGGTGGGCATATATCAAATTATGGTAATCTTTTTACTACAGACCAGACAGGAAAAGAGTTGATTGAAGAGCTTGATCGGGAGATAAAAAGTCGTGCCAACATAAAAGTTTTTACCGATGCAGAGCTAATCGAAAAAAGCGGAAGTGTAGGCAGCTTTGATATTAAGGTTAAAGTGGCTGATGAAACCATAAATCTCAGAACCGGTTCATTTGTAGTAAATACCGGTTTCGACAATTACACTCCTTCGGAAGCTGAATATGGTTATGGTATTTTTGAAAATGTAATAACCCTGCCTGCTTTCAAGTTGTTGGTTGATAGTCAGAATTCTGACAAACTGGTTTATAATGGTAAAAAGATTAAAAATATCGCTTATATATATTGTGTAGGCAGCAGACAGGAAGACGGTGGAGCAAATACATATTGCTCAAGATACTGTTGTACTTCGGTGATACATACTGCAATACTGGCAAAAAAGAAGTTTGCTAATATTACCAATCTGCATTATCATCGCGGCATCAGAACATATGGCAAGCAGGAACTTCTTTATGAAGAATCCTGCAAAAACGGAGATATATATCTGCAGTTTGAGCTGAAGGACAAACCTGAAATCAAAAAAACAGGAAATGAAACAATTATTACTGTAAAGGATTTACTGACAGCCGGTAAAACAATTGAAGCAAAAGTTGATCTTGTCGTTTTGGTAACAAGCATGGTTGCCAGGAAAAATGATAACCTCAACAATCTGCTCAAACTTCCATTGAGCAGGGATGGTTTCTACAATGAAATCCATATGAAGTTAAGGCCTGTTGAAACCGTGATCGAAGGTATCCTGATAGCCGGAACAAGTCAATATCCCAAAAATATTATTGAAACCATTAATTCCTCTATGGCTGCTGCAGCCAAAGCAAATGCAATGCTCAATAAAGGAGAGATGACTTTGGAACCAACTCTTGCAATGGTAAATCCTGCAGCATGTAATTGGTGTGATAACTGTACTACTATTTGTCAGTTTGATGCCATTATAAAAGAAGAATATGAAGGTAAAGTGGTTGCAAAAGTGAACATCTCAAATTGTAAAGGTTGTGGTATGTGTACACCCGTATGTCCAACAGACGCTATTGACCTGGCCGGTTTCACAAATGCACAAATAGAGGGTATGATTGATGCTCTTGCAGAATCTTAAAAAATTTAACTATGGCAAAAATACAAAGGACTGTAAACATGATGAAGGAAAAAAGGCAGGTGCCCGAACATGTTAATGAAGGACGCAAAAAATATATAAAGACCAGAAAAATGCTGATGGAAGCCCTTAAAGATGAGGGTAAAACCATAGTTCAATTATCAGAACTGACTGGACTGAATTTGCCTGAAACAACTTATTATCTGATGACATTACAGAAATTTGGTGATGTCATGGTGGAGGGAGTTGATGATTCGGATGAATATTATATTTATAAACTTAAAAACATTAAGTGATGGCAATGATTAAGCCTGAATTGGCATCAGAAATAAAAAAGTTCGGAAGCTTTGATTTCTCATTATGTTACAACTGCGGTAACTGTACAGCTACCTGTTCGCTTTCAACTGCCGACAGTTCCTTCCCCCGCGAAATGATTCGCTATACCACCCTGGGGCTGGAAGATGAGATCAAGTCGTCTTTAAAACCATGGGAGTGTTACTATTGTGGCGAATGTTCGTCAGAATGTCCTCGTCAGGCCGAACCGGGCGAGTTGATGATGTCTCTTCGCCGTTGGCTTACCGCGAAGTACGACTGGACAGGTCTTTCAGGACTTTTATATAAGTCCTTACCTCTTAGTATTTCTGCCTTTGTTTTGACTTTTATTGGTGTAATAGTATTTGCTTTCAATGCAAATTTCAATCTGGAACACATGATGCACGTTGGTCACCTGTTTGAAGCCATCGCCATCGGCACAGTTATGTTTGTGATTTTTGTTCCGAACATCGCCCGAATGTGGTATTTCACCATTCTGAAACCGGGAGTAAAAGTGCCAACTAAAAAATATCTAAGTAGTCTGGGAGAGTTTTTTGTTACCATGTTCGTGCAAAAGCGGGCATTAGACTGCGATGATAACCGTTTCCGTTGGTTCGAACACTTCATTCTGGTAATAGGCTATTTGATGCTGCTGTTTATCACAGTTTTTATGAACTGGTTTTCAACAGAATATCTTATAGTTAATATAATTGGCTATCTGATGAGCGGTATAGTGTTCATAGTGACTATTGATTTTGTAAACAGCAGGGTAAAAAAGAAAAAAGCTTTGAATAAACATTCGCAGCCTTCAGATTGGTTTTTTGTAATCTGGTTGTTCCTGATGGGCTTTACAGCATTTATGACTCGCCTGTTTATTGATCTGGATATACTTGAATCAAACAAATGGCTTTATATCATGCATTTTACGGTACTGGTTCAATGGGCTTTGATTATTGTTCCTTTCGGTAAATGGACACACTTCCTTTACCGCTCATTTGCGATGTATTTTGCAAAACTAAAAGAAAATCATTAAAACGAAGAAGCATTCATATTTTTAAGTCTCTATTAAAACTAATCAGATAAATTTTGCATGCGCTGGCCCCGGGCAAAGCAGTGGGTGGATGTATGCAAAGTGATTAAGTACATTATACAAGCTTCTCTTCAATTGCTAGTTTCACTAACAATGCCGTGTTTTTGACTCCAAGCTTGAAGAGAAGATTTTTTCTGTAGCCCTTAATGGTTTCAGGGCTGAGAAATATTTTATCAGCAATTTCCGGATTAGTGTAACCTTCAACAATAAGTTTAAGCAATTCCTTTTCCCTTTGAGTAAGCCATATACCTGTATTCTCCTTTTTCTTCATCATGACATCAACTTCGTGACACAGGAAAGTCTCTCCAGAGTAAACAGCTTCAATGCCGGCTATCATTTCCTCACTCATTGCATTCTTCAGGATATAACCCGAAGCACCATTCTCCAACATGCTTCTCACTACCGAATAATCACCATAACTTGTAAGTGCCAGAACTTTAAGCTGAGGGTAATTCTTTTTTATTTCACCACAAAAGTCCACACCGTTAATATCCGGGAGGTTAATATCGAGCATCAGAACATCCGGCAATTTGTTTGCAAGCATCTTTCTTGCACTCAAAGCATCTTGAGCAACTGCAGTTACAATAGCAATGTCAGAATCATTAATAAGTTTAGATAAACCTTCCACGAGCAGCTTGTGGTCATCAACGATATTTACTGTGATCATTTTTTATCAGTAATTTGAAACTCTATATTAATCTCGGAACCTTTACCCGGAGAAGAGTATATACTCATCTTGCCATCGTAAGAAGCAACCCTGTTTTTTATATTGTTCAGTCCCATTCCATCCTGAACCCTTTCAGGATCAAACCCTTTACCGTCATCCTGTACAGTAAGTGAAACCCTGTCTTCATCCTGAACCAATTGCAGATTAATATTATTGGCTTCAGCATGCTTCATGGCGTTGTTGACCAATTCAAAAGCTGATCTGTATATTAATATTTCCAGATTGCTGTCCAGTCTTTTGTCATTACCGAAATAATGGAACTCAGTATTAGGTATATCATTGCAAAAATCACTCAACGAGGCTTTTATGCCATATCTTAAAAGAGATTCCGGCATCATATGATGAGCGACACGTCTCAGCTCTTTAATAGATTCATCAAGCATACCCAGTGCCTTTTCATAATGATTCAGATCTTCATTTTCGATGAAACCTCCCGAACCTATACCTTTAAGATTAAGACGTACTACAGAAAGCATTCCTCCCAGTCCATCATGAAGATCACGGGCAAGCCGACTCCTTTCAGTTGTTTCACCCTCAAGCACAGACTGAGTGGCGATAAGTTTTTTCTCCTGATTAAGTTTCTCTACCATTTTATCTGCCAGCAGTTTCTGGTTTCGGGCAAGTCTGTTTCTGAAAATCAAAATCACAATAAACAGGGATAGTATTAAAACCCCCAGTCCGCCAAGCAGGAAAAAGAATTTTTTCTCTTCTTCAAGTGCTTTAATACGGGATTCTTTTTTTTCAGTTTCGTACTTAATCTCTAGCTCTGACATTTTCTCCTGATTTTCAGAACTCTGGATTTTAGTAAACTTCTCAATATAAGTATCAAACAGATTCACAAACTGTTTCTGGTCTCCGGTTGCAACACTAAGCTTAATAGCGGCAAGATAAATTTCAAGTTGTTCGCTTTCTGTAAGAGCATCCTTTTTTTGTAAAGCTTCAGTTACATATTTTTTGCTTTTATCAAATTGTTTCAGTTCTCTGTAAACATCAGAAAGGCATGATAATATATAGGCTTCCGGCCTTTTAAGGTCATCCTTGATTGCAAGCTTGAGGGCGTATTGGAAATACTTATCAGCATCAGTCCATTTTTCAAGAGTCAGATATGTACAACCAATATTCAAAGCCGCAAAACATTCTTTTTGTTCAGATTTCATTTTTCTGCTCAGATCAAGACCTTTTATCTGGTAAACCAAAGCTTTTTCGATACTGTCGGCCTCCTGAAGGGTGTTGCCTAAAGTAGAATATGCTTGTTCAAGTGCCCAGGGATCCTTGCTTTTTTCAGCATAGTTAAGCGCTTTATAAGCATAGTTTAGTTTAATCTTATTATCAGCGCCTACCTGACCATACAGATAAGATATATTTGTACAAACAGCGCACATCTGGGAGTAATCAGGTATTTTCTCACAATATTTCAATGCTTCCAGATAACATTTAATTGCAGCTTCAGGAGTGCCTTTCACAGTTTTAAAATGACCAAGTCTGTTATAAATCTCAGAACCCATTTTAAAGTCCTCCGGAAATTTAGCCTTAAAGGTTTCAACGGCTTTATTCAGAAAAATTTCCGTACTGTCATAATTAGCTTCATTAATTGAAATCCCGGCCATAATAATATTACCGTATTGCACTGACAAGTCGCCTTTATTTCGTAAAAGCTTATTTGCATACTTTTTGGCTTCTACATTCTTATATCCCACATATGCAGAAGCCAGATTATACCACACCGTAACTTTTTGCTCTTCTGTAAGCTTTTCAGAACGAAGCTGTTCAAGCAGTTCGGTTTCCCGCTTTACAGGGTCTAAAGCATATAGTTGAGAGATTGAAAAGAATAAGATGATAGTCAGAGCAGTAATTCCGTTAAGTTTCATGGCCTTTTTTTTCAAATTATCAACAAAGATAAAAAACTATGTAAAATAGAATTACCCCCAAAAGGGGGTTTTCATTAAAGTAAACGAAATATAATTTTGACATCAGAGATTGTTCAATTATAAAACCGGATAATTATGAAACGAATCATTTTTTTGTTTGCTGTATTGCTTTTATGCTCAACAGCTTTTGCACAGTTTAATATTAAAGATAAGATTAAAGACAAAGCTACAGGCAGAGCAGAGCAACGTGTAGATGAAGCCCTTGATAAAGGCATTGATAAAATTGAAGAAGGAGTCACAAACATTTTTAAGAAAAAAAAGAAAGATAAAAATGCCGGTGAAGAGGAGGTTTCACAATCTGAAGAGACAGAAGAAAGCTCTGGCAATGACAAAAATGCATCCGGTAGCAGAAAAAGTGATTTGGCTTCATACAACAAATATGACTTTGTGCCCGGCAATGAAGTTATTTTTGAGGATGATCTCAAAGGTGAACAAAAAGGAGAGTT
>CAZCPI010000051.1:4358-7503 GCA_964500535.1 uncultured Bacteroidales bacterium | reverse complement strand
TCTACATTATTCTGGAAAGACAACACAAGATTTATTTCAAAATGGGGAATGGAGGATACAGAAAAAACAGTTGAGGATACATATGACAATTCAAAAGGATGGCATCATCTGGCACTTTCGTTCAATAAAAGAGCAATGAAAATATATGTAGACGAAAAGAGAGTGGCAAATATTCCGAATATGACGGCGAAACCGGCAAAAGTTAAATTTTTTGCCCGCGGACCTGAAGATAACAGTACATTCCACATTAAAAATGTAAGAATAGCTAATGGCGCAGTGCCTTTGTATGATAAATTGATGACTGATGGTAAGATAATTACTTACGGTATAACCTTTGATGTAGGTAAATCAACCATCAAGCCTCAGTCTATGGGTACTATAAACGAGATATTCAATATTTTAAAGAAGTATCCTGAACTGAAGTTTTCTGTCGAAGGACATACAGATAACACAGGTAAATCAGATATGAATCAGACATTATCTGAAGACAGAGCAAAGGCTGTTATGGATAAACTGGTCAGTTTGGGTATTGATGAAAGCAGATTATCATCAAAAGGTTTTGGTATGAGCAAACCGATTGATAATAACAGTACCACCGAAGGCAGGGCAAAAAACCGCAGAGTCGAATTCGTTAAAATTTAATATTCGTTGCTTTACATACTTCGATTCCCTTTTCGGTTTCGATTTTAATCAACAGAATACTTTTGTTTTCAGGGGTGAAACAGGAGTATTCTGTTGTGTTTATTTTACCTGAGCTATGCAACATTCTTCCCTGAAGATCATAAACAGAAACCGATTTGATTGAAACCGTTGAACTGACATATAATGAACCATTTGTAATAAAGGCGTTCGTATTTTTGATCTGATTTTTTGTAATACCTACAGGTCCTGATGCAGCCTTAACCAAAGTAATATCAGGTTGTTTAACACCTGATAATCCGCCACCTATATAGAAACCAAGATGAGGAGGCTGGTTGTATGCAGCATTCTGCCATGCTACCGCAAGCCTGTAAACAGGGTCGTGCATTGGTGTAAACAATCTGTAATTGGTTGGGTTGATTGTCGAATAAATCCTTAACGAACTTGAATCCGAAGTTGTCCAGAGTATAAGCTCTTCACGCCAGTCACCAAAAATATCAGCACTAATATTTGGCGTTGCTTTTGTCCCGTTACATGAGGAAGTACCTGTGCCTGTCAGTAAAGTCGTTGTACCATTTCCTGTCCATTTTGTGATTTTATTTCCATCAAGAAGTTCATCCTGAAGATCTCCATCCCAGTATATTCTGAAATTTACAGAAGGTCTTGATGATGAAATCTGAGTACCCTTACAGGAAAATGTACCACTACTGGCCCACATTTCAAAACCCGGATATTTTGCATCGATGTCTCCGGCCATACCTCTTCCGACATCTGTACCTGTAAATGCTCCCCAGAGTACCTTTCCTGTCTTTGCTTCATGAAGCTCATAACCATAAGGCGAAGATGCATCTTCATGTACTTCCCATACCTCAAGCCCCTCAACGTCAGGATCCATATCTGAAAGATGCATGGCATCTCCGTGTCCGTAACCGGTGCGATACATAAGTTTTCCATTATCATCGATTGCACAAGCACCGTAAACAATCTCATCTTTACCATCTGCATCAACATCACCAGCACTCAGATTATGATTCCCCTGTCCGTAAGCGCCGACACCTGAAGTTGTACCGGAATCATAAAACCAATGCTCAACCAGTTTTTTATTTTTAACATCGTAAGAAGCCAGGGTTGTCCGTGTATAATAACCTCTGCACATCACAGCAGAAGGGTGAACTCCGTCCAGATAAGCCACGCAGGCAAGAAACCTGTCGCTTCGGTTTGAGTATGAATCACCCCATGAAGAACTGCTCCTGGATGGTTTGTAAGCAATAGTATGAAGCTCAGCTCCGGTTTTTCCGTCAAATAAAGTCAGATACTCAGGGCCAGTCTGAACAGTTCCCAGCATTCTGGAACCACTTGTCTGACTTATATCAAGACTTCTGTAATCAGCATTCGGGGAATCACTGTTCATTATCACAAACTTACCATTACCGTCTTTAGTACCGGGTGCTGTTTTGCAAACTATTTCAGCCATGCCGTCACCATCAAAATCATAAACCAGAAACTGAGTGTAATGAGCTCCTGCTCTTATATTTTTACCAAGGTCAATTCTCCAGAGAAAAGTTCCGTCAAGTTTATATGCATCCAGATAAACTTTACCTGTAATGCCATAATATGAATTATCCTGAGAGTTTGAAGGATCCCATTTAACCACTATCTCGTATTCGCCGTCACCATCAAGATCACCGACACTGCAATCATTTGGCGAGTAACCATATGGCTGACCATTGGGGAAAGTACCATTGGCTGCTTTACCCACGCTGCCATATTGATTCGGCTCAGTTATGCCACCCGCAGGTCTGTTAAGTTTGATATCTCTGTATTGTTGAGGCTGAACAGCCACAGTCTTAGCATCCGCGGTATCTTCAACGCCATTAATCACAGGCAATACTTTGTAAAAACTGCTTAAAGTCCCCGAGTAATCAACATAGTTAGTTGAAGATAAAAGCGGGGAATTACTGATTTTAATATTGTTTCTGTATATGTTGAAACCGGTAGTCGCCGAATCCGTGCCCAGAAATCTCCAGCTAAGATATACGCCGCTGCCGGTTTTGATAGCTACAAGACCACGGTTCAGGTATTCCATTTGCCTTGGTGCACCAAAAGAACTAATCTGAAAAAACGCGACAAATCCGATAAACAAAATAAAAACTCTCTTCATGTGTGTCTGAAAACAAATAAATAATGGTCAAAGTTAACTCATTATAATCAGACACATACAGACAGAAGTTCAGAAATAGTCTATTTTTTGCCATGGTCAGGATAATTAACATATCCTGACCATAACATTTTACTGCTTACGACGAGAAGATTGAATCTACTCGCCGCAAGCAGCGTATTAATATTTTGCGCAAATCCCGCCTCAGAGCAGCGGGGAATGCGTGCACCGGAATTCAATTTATTTAGCAAGTCTGTAGGTTATAGGGAGCGAGAATTTAACCCGACAGGCTTTTCCGTTCTGCTTACCCGGAACCCAGTTTGGCAGATTCTTAATTACCCTTTTAGC
>CAZCPI010000051.1:0-4348 GCA_964500535.1 uncultured Bacteroidales bacterium | reverse complement strand
TTTACGGCTTACGACGAGAAGATTGAATCTTCTCGCCGAAAGTAGAGTATAAATAATTTGCGCTAACCCAGCCGCAAAGCAGCATGGAATCTTCGGTTCCGTATAGGTATAAATCAATTTGCACTAACCGCGCTGCAGAGCAGCGGGAATGCGCGCACCGGAATTCAATTTATTTAGCAAGTCTGAAGACTATCGGAAGCGAATATTTAACACGACAGGCTTTTCCGTTTTGTTTACCCGGGGTCCAGTTTGGCATATTCTCAATTACCCTTTTAGCTTCATAATCAAGGTCAGGATCAACAGATTTTACAACCCTGACATCAGTAACCTTACCATTCTCATTAATAACGCATGAACAAAGGACTTTTCCTTCAATCTTATTGTTTTTTGCAGCAGATGGGTAAATCAAATGGCTAAGCAAATACTTCACCAATTCTTTTTCACCACCCGGGTATGCAGGCATCTGTTCGACCATAGTATATACTATATTATTGTCAGTTATATCTATTGAAGTGTTTTCAGACGCTCCATAACCTACCACAACAAGCTCCTCAAGATTCAGCGTGGCTTCATCAAGTTCATAATTAATATCTTTATAAACAGGCATAGTCACAGTTTTGAAACCGACATGCGATAGTCTGATTCTGTTCCTGCTGCTTTTGACAGTAAATTCAAATTTACCATTGTCATCTGTTTGCGTTGCGCTGAGAATACGATTTACAGAATCAATTTCAGTTATGCTTACTGCAGATAAATGACGTTTATCGGTTGCACTTTTAATTACT
Source organism: uncultured Bacteroidales bacterium (assembly GCA_964500535.1). Taxonomy (GTDB): domain Bacteria; phylum Bacteroidota; class Bacteroidia; order Bacteroidales; family UBA1402; genus UBA8389. The sequence goes on along the minus strand of CAZCPI010000051.1, from coordinate 3,563 downwards.
CCTTTCACAGGAAGATCCTTTACTTCTTTCATATCAGGATCAGAATACTTTATAGTGATATCTTTATCAGTAATTTTAACTGTTGTTTTCAATGGTGGCAGCGGAGGTGTTCCATTGTTTTTTTTGGTATCAGGTGCAGTAAACTTAATAGTTGATTTCACAGGAGGCGGCGGTGGAGGTGTCGCTTTTGTCGTCTTCTTCACATCAGCAGCTAAAAGCATTCCTGAAACCTGATTTTCTGAATTTTCTGAACCAAAACTGCTGAAGTTTGCAGAGTTCTCATTAATTTTGTCAACAGATTGAGTTTCAGCCTTGCTAAGAGTTACAAGGTTGTTAACTTTTTCGGCAGACAATTTTTCCAGACGTGATACGTCAGGACGGGCAAAAGCGACCATTGTCAATAACGACAGAGGAAGTATATATAAATACTTCAGGCGTGCCCACGGATTTGATTTCTTTTTTAACATCATAGTGATACGTTTTTTAAGTGAACTGTGATTGAAGCTGTTGGCCATAGAGTAGAGCCTTGTGCCAACAGCTTTTTTAATTAATAATAACTGATATTTTTTTGCATCGATGCCCTGGTTGATGACCATATCATCAGCTTCAAACTCATGGATACTTTGCAGCTCCTGTTTGAGAAGCCATGCCGCCGGATTAAACCATTGAAAGGAGATACAAATATCTGCAATCAACAGGTCCAGGGAATGTTTTTTATTGATATGTGCCAATTCGTGTGTTATGATTTCTTTTCCGTTTTCATTAAGATCCTTCTCCGAAAGCACGATCCTGTTCATCCAGCTAAACGGAGCAATATCTTTGTCGTGAGCCAGTATTTTGTACTCATTGCATGAAAACGCAGTCCGGCTTAACCTCATAAGTCTGAACATCTTTATCAAAGAGATAATCTGAAAAACAAGGTAAGATATAATCCCCGTCAGATATATTAAAACCAATACCAAAACCACCCAGGAAGAGTTCCTGTTATTTTCAGAAATGGTTTCCATCGGTGAAACCACAACATCTGAAGTAGTCTCAACAGCGAAGGTTTTAGTGTAATCCTGTTCAGTTTCATTTAAATAAGAAATCTCCGGAGCTACAGCCTGCAGTAAATCTTGTTCAGCACCGGTTTCTTTCTGCAAGTCCTGCGATAAAACAGATCTGTTTTCATTCTGTAAACCGGACGAAAGTGATATGCCGGTTTTGGCTGCAGGTAATACCAAAGATAAAATAAGCAGGCACAGCAGTCCTATCCTGTTGAACCTGTGGAACGTATCCTTACTTAAAAGCAATTTGTAGAAAATATAAAAAATGATCAGGCAAACTGCAGATTCAACTACATATATAATGAAAGTTCCCATAGTATTCCTTTTTTTATATGATATTTTTTAAACTGAGACCATATGAAACAGCGCATGCCAAAAATGTTAGTCCGGACGTTCGTTTTCGCATACTCGTTTCAGATTAAACTATATCACCCGTGAAACAGTATTAAAACATTTACTCCCCGGATTTGCCCGAATGAGTCTTTTCAACTTCAGAAATCAGCTTTTTGAGATCCTCCAGATCTATTTTTTCTTCCTTCACCAATGATGAAACCACGCCCAGATATGAATTATCAAAGTACTTTTTGATTACATTTTTAAGTGTTGTCTTGCTGAATTCCTCTTCAGTGACTTTAGCAAAATACTGATAAGTGTTACCAAAAGTATTGTGATCAAGGAAACCTTTTTCTTCAAGTCCGCGTACAATTGTAGACAGGGTATTGAAGTGAGGCTTAGGCTCATCATAAAAATCCAGAATTTGTTTAACGAATAATGGTCCGTTTTTCCAAAAGAAATCCATTAATTCTTCTTCTTTTGCAGTCAGTAGTTTCATGATAAAAAGTTTAGTCAGGCAAATAAACTAAAAAATTTAGTTTGCAAACTAATTAATTTAGTTAAAAAACTAAAAATATTAGTTATGCGGTTAAATGACAAATTCATTTAACTTTGTAAATACACTTCAAACCTTTATTAAACCATGAGCTTAGTAAATAAAAACAACCATAATATAAGGTCCAATTTTTCGCGGGCGCATTACCTGATACTTTGTAAAGAGATTAACGATCAAAGCACTAAAAAATCTAATGGAGTTCGAAGAATACTCCCGGCTTGCAGTACGGGCATCCTGTTTATAACTTTATTTTTGATTATCTTAATTACAGCCCAGACTGTTAAAGCAAATACAAAAAGTGATTGTTTGCTTTGGTTTGACAAACCGGCTTCAGCATTTCTGACAAGCAACAATGAAAAGGATTCAGGTAATGAATGGTTAAAGTCTTTGCCTGTTGGCAACGGTTTCATAGGGGCAATGATTTTTGGAGATGTCAATACTGAAACCATTCAACTGAACGAAAAAACACTTTGGTCAGGGAGCCCCGATGACAATAACAATCCAATGTCTGCCCAAACATTGGGGCAAATACGTAAACTTCTGTTTGAAAATAAATATAGAGAAGCCCGTGCGCTGACTGAAAAGACTCAGGTTTGCGCAGGCTCAGGCTCAGGCAATGGGGCAGGAGCGAAAGTCCCGTTCGGGAGTTACCAGACACTGGGCACGTTAAAAATTGATTTTAACAAGGAGTCAACCTATTCCGGTTACAGACGCGAGCTGGATTTAAATACGGGTATAGTTAAAATATCATACAAGCAGGATGGTATAACTTATAATCGTGAAGCCTTTGCCAGCTATCCTGACAAAGTAATGGTTTTCAGATTCACTGCAGATAAGAAGAAGTCGGTAAGTTTTAAAGCCTCATTATCGAGACCGGAAAGATTTGCAACACGTGCTGACGGAAATAACCTAATGATGTACGGAAGTCTTAGCGATGGCAAAGGTGGTGAAGGGATGAAATATGCCGGCAGGCTTAAAGCTGTAGCAAAAGGCGGAAGTGTCACATATTCAGATGATTTGATTAATGTGCAGGGTGCGGATGAAGTCATATTGTATTTCACGGCTTCTACTGATTACAAACAGGATTACCCATTATATATAGGATACGATCCGCAGAAGACATCCCTCGATCAGCTTGAAAAAGCAGCTTCAAAAAAATACGGCAAATTAAAAAGCATTCATATTGCAGATTTTGCACCTATAATGAAAAGGGTGAGTTTGAAACTTTCAGAAGATAAGTCAGACACCATCCCTGTAAATGAAAGATTGATAAATCAGTTTTATAATAAAGCTGACCTCCATCTTCAGGAACTTTATTTTCAGTTTGGTCGGTATTTATTGGTTTCATCATCAAGGAAGGGCTCATTGCCTGCCAATCTGCAGGGCTTATGGATGAATCAGATACAGGGGCCATGGAACTGCGACTACCATACTAATATAAATCTTCAGATGAATTACTGGCCTGTCGACCTGACAAATCTTGGCGATTGTCATGACCCTCTGGTAGAGTTTATTGAGTCTTTAGTGAAACCGGGAGAAAAAACCGCTTCGGTGCAGTACAATGCCTCTGGTTGGTGCTCTCAGGCAATTTCAAATGTGTGGGGTTTCACTTCACCGGGCGAAGGAAC
>CAZCPI010000050.1:15909-16155 GCA_964500535.1 uncultured Bacteroidales bacterium | reverse complement strand
TAATAAGGGAAGACCTGACGAAATACAATTTGTCTTCGCTTGAATGGTGTACGATTGCAGGTGAAGCATTGAATCCTGCAGTTTACGAACAATTCTATAAACTTACCGGCATTAAGCTAAGGGAAGGTTATGGCCAGAGTGAAACCACTCTTACTGTACTTACTACTCCCTGGGTTGAGCCTAAACCAGGCTCAATGGGATTACCAAGTCCTCAATATGATGTCGACCTGCTTACTCCTGACGGAC
>CAZCPI010000050.1:0-15899 GCA_964500535.1 uncultured Bacteroidales bacterium | reverse complement strand
CTGAAGCAGGCGAGCAGGGTCAGATCGTTGTAAGGACTTCCGGTAAATGGCCTGTTGGACTCTTCAAAGGTTATTATCGTAATGAGGTGCTAACAAATGATGCTCATCACGATGGTATTTATTACACTGGTGACCTTGCATGGAGAGATGAAGATGGTTATTTCTGGTTTGTTGGCCGTGCAGACGATGTTATAAAAAGCTCCGGTTACAGGATTGGACCATTCGAGGTTGAAAGTGCTCTAATGACTCATCCTGCAGTTGTCGAATGTGCTATAACTGCTGTGCCTGATGAAATCAGAGGACAGGTCGTTAAAGCTACGATCATTCTTGCTAAAGACTATAAGGACAGAGCCGGTGATGCTTTGGTTAAAGAGCTTCAGGAACACGTAAAAACGGTTACAGCGCCTTATAAATATCCGAGAATAATTGAATTTGTTGAGGAATTGCCTAAAACTATAAGCGGTAAAATCAGGAGAGTTGAGATCAGGAACAACGATATTAATAAAAAATATTAAAAAATTATCCTCTTTTTTACTTTTAGCTATCTTTGATGCAGAATTAGCTCACGGCATCATCAATTAAACTAATTATAATTATGAGAAAAAGAAGTGGAATGTTTTTTAGAATTGCTTCAATTTTAGCAATCGTTTGTGTGATTTTTGCAAGTTGCAGCAGCACAACACTTATCAGATCAGTACCTGATGGTGCAAAGTTGTATGTTGACGGTGAGCCTGTTGGGGTTACACCTTATGAAGTAGTTGACACTAAGATTATCGGTAGTGCTACTGACATTAAACTGGTCATGGATGGTTACGAAGATTACAGTACAAGGATTTATAAAGACGAGGAACTTAACGTTGGTGCTTTGATTGGTGGTTTCATTGTTCCGGCAATACCTTGGTTGTGGGTAATGAAATACAGACCTGTTCATACTTATGAGCTTACACCTTTTGGTAACTTTGCACCTGCTAACGAATCTGTGATTCCTCAGGGAGGAGCGACGGCCAAAAGCAAAACTGAGACCTTACTTGAGCTTAAGGAGCTGCTTGATAAAGGCGTAATAACCAAAGAGGAGTTTGAAAAGGAGAAGAAAAAAGTGCTGGACAATAATTGATAAAGCATATCAAAGGGTGTCTCAGTCATGAGACGCCCTTATTTTTTATAAATAAAAACGACCCAATATTAAAATATAATGGAGAAACTAACCTTAGTTAAAGTTGGCGGTAAAATTGTTGAAGAAGAAGCATCTCTGGCCGCACTTCTTAATGATTTCGCGAAAATTGAGGGGCACAAAGTACTTGTACATGGCGGAGGCAGGACAGCAACGCAGATTGCTTCACGACTTGGTATAGAGAGTGTGATGGTCGAAGGCCGTCGTGTAACTGATATCGAAACGCTCAAGGTTGTTACTATGGTCTATGCGGGTTTGGTTAACAAAACTATTGTTGCGAAATTGCAGGCTATCGGCATTAACGCCATTGGTCTTACAGGTGCTGATTTGAATTATATGCGTTCTGCTAAAAGGCCGGTAGGTAAAGTTGACTATGGTTTCGTCGGGGATGTAAAAGAAGTAGATGCCGGCATCCTTGCTGATTTGATTTCAAAAGATGTTGTCCCTATCCTTGCTCCGCTTACTCATGACAAGGAAGGCAACCTGCTTAATACAAATGCTGATACTATTGCCGGTGAAGCCGCTAAGGCTCTTGCTTCACGATTTGATGTTTCTCTGGTATTTTGTTTTGAGAAAAAGGGAGTTCTCTCTGATGAAAATGATGACAACAGCGTTATTCCGGTAATTACAAGGGAAAGTTACAGGAATCTGCTTGCTGACGGTGTTGTCACAGGCGGTATGATCCCCAAACTGGATAATGCTTTTGAGTCTATTGACGCCGGCGTCAAGGAGGTTATTATAAAAAGTGCCGGTAACTTGTCTGAAAGCTCCGGCACTAAGATAATTGGTTGATATTGATTTTCACAAGCTTATTTAATCTGCATCCGGCAAGCAGAATGTAATTTCGCACCGGAATTCGATTTTTATAAACTTTTCAATGAAATTTAGTTGAGAAGTTTTTTAACGGTTTCAGAAAGGACTCTTCCTTCTACTTTTCCTGCAAGTTGTTTTGAGGCAACGCCCATGACTTTACCCATATCTTTCGGGCCCTGCGCTCCGGTTTGAGCAATAATTTTACTCAATTCAGCTTCGAGCTCTTCAGCGCTCAGCTGCTTTGGCATATAGTTTTCGATAACAGCGGCTTCAGCCAGTTCGTTTTCTGCTAATTCAGGTCTGCCTTGTTGTATATATATGTTTGCCGAGTCCTTACGTTGTTTGAGCATTTTCGCACAAATTTTCACAACGTCTTCATCAGACACCTCACCTGTTGATCCCGGAGCAGTCCTGGCTTCAATAATTTCTTTTTTAATACCTCTCAATGCAAGCTTTTTTACTTCATCTCTTGCTATCATTGCAGCCTTTATATCGGCATCTATTTGTTCTGTTAGTTTCATATCTGTCTTATTTAAAAATTATCCTTGTCAAAATAATGTATATCCCTTTTGAAAGCAGGGACAGAATCCATTTTGCTTATCAAAGCGTCGTTATCCAGTTGATCTGAAGACAGTACTGTAGGTGAGTATGATTTGTATCTCACCATTGAGCCTTTTTTCTCCTTATAATAGATTTGTTTTCTGATTTCACGTTTGCGTCTTTGTTCTTCTGCATTCAGCATTTCTTCTTCTGTAAGTTGATTCATGCGAACCTGAATCTGGGGAACGTTTTGCAAATCAAATCCGGTAGCCAGTAAAGTTACCTTGAGCTGTTCATCAAGTTCTTCATCGAAAGTTACACCCCAGATTACTTCCATCTCAGGATTAAACTTATTCATAAAATCATTGATCTGCTCCATTTCATACATCATCAATTCTTTTGTATTGCTGCATGAAATATTGAACAAAACTTTCTTTGCACTGAAAACATCGTTATTGTTCAGCAAGGGAGACTGAAGGGCTGCGTTAAGAGCATCAAGCAAACGTTTATCTCCTTCGCCATATCCGGTACTCATTATTGCCACACCTCCGTCTTTCATTACGGTTCTTACATCTGCAAAGTCGAGATTTATGTATCCCGGCACTGTGATTATTTCTGCAATGCTTTTTGCAGCAACCGTCAGAGTATCATCTGCTTTTTTAAATCCGTTCTTGAATGTAAGGTCAGGATAAATATAACTGAGTTGTTCGTTGTTAATAACTATAAGTGCATCAACGTTATTGCTCATCTCTTCAACTCCGTCGAGAGCCTGGTTTATTTTCGGGTCACCTTCAAACTTAAATGGAATCGTTACAATACCGACTGTGAGTATATCCATTTCCTTGGCTACTTTCGCAATAACCGGAGCAGCTCCTGTCCCAGTGCCTCCTCCCATACCGGCTGTGATAAAAACCATTTTGGTTTCATCACTAAGAGCTCTTTTAATATCCTCAATACTTTCCAAAGCGGCTTCTTTAGCTACATTCGGCCTGTTGCCGGCGCCAAGTCCTCCGGTTTTAGTCTTACCAAGTTGTAACTTGATTGGCACGGGAGAGTTTAGCATGGACTGATTGTCTGTATTGCAAAGCATAAATGAAACATCACGGATGCCTTCTTTATACATATGCGCTACAGCATTTCCACCTCCGCCTCCGACACCGATTACTTTAATAATCGTGGAAACAGCTTTTGGATATTCAAATTGCAAGATATCGTCCATAATATTTATTTTTATCAAATGTCTTCATCAAAAATCGACTTAAATATACCGCCCAGGATTCCGCCCGGTTTATCAGGTTTTGGCTGCTGACTATCTTCGGATTTTTCTCTTGTTGTATCCTCTTTAGATTCAGGGACAGTATGGTTTTCTTTAGCAACAACGGGCTTTTCTTTTTTGGGCCCTCTGGAGAATATTGATCTTCTTGGCTGCTTAACTTCTATTTCATCTTCACCAAATAATTCACCGGGAGCAGATTTCTGAACAACGGGTTCAACGATTTTTTCAATCACAGGCTCTTCTATACAACAATCAGGTTTACCAAGAAGCAACAGACCAATTGTTTGAGAATCTCCGGGTTCTACTATCAGCCCATCTCTCAAAACAGAGATATTCTGACAAGGATTTCCCGACCTTACTGACAGACCGGTCTTTTTAGACAATACAACATCCAGGCCTTTTAACTGTGAAGCTCCTCCGGTAATAACAATTCCTGATTTAAGCTTTTGTAATTCAGCGCCTGAATAGCGTATCTGGGCATATATATTTTCGATAATTTCCTCTGTCCTTGCAACAATTACTTCACTGATTTCCTTTTCTTCTTCACCCGGCAGCTGGGGTTCACCGTCAGGGTCTTCGACAATATTTTCTGAATAATGTATGGCTGACCCTTTTTCTATCTTGATGCTTTCGGCTTCATCGTTATCGATATTCAGATATGTGAGATCTTTTGTAATATTAGCACCGCCAAAAGGTAGTACTGAAACACTTAGCAAAACGTTACTCTTATAAATGCAAACAGATGTGGTTTCAGCACCAAAATCCACGACAACCACACCTTTTGATTTTTCTTCTGATTTCAGAACAGCCTCAGCTCCGGCAATTGGTCCAAGCAACTGATCATATTGTACATCAAGCTTTTCAAAACATGTATTTAGATTTTTGAATATGACCGGCTTACTAACAACTACCTTGTAATGAGCCTCAACCTTAGTCGGCATCGAACCTACAGGATTGACATCAATCTTGCCGTCAACAATGAATTCCTGTGGAAATACATCGATTATTTCAAGCATATCCGGCACTTTCTCAGGTATCTGGTCAGCAAGTGTATCAAGATGTTCATCGCTGAGTATTTCTTCTCCGGATAGAGAAGTTGCACTATTTATATCCAGTGTCCTTATTGAGTATCCGTTCAGTCCAATATAAACTTTTTTTACAATGCCCCGGTAAGGCACACTGCTTATTAATATATTTATAAGTTCTTTTATGCCGTTTGAAACCACTTCAATATTATGAATAACACCTTTTCTGACTCCTGAAAAAACAGGAATCTGCTGTAAGGCAATTACTTCAACTCCTCTTGAATTTTTCTTACCCAATACACCTTTAAGGCCATTGCTTCCGAGGTCAATTCCAATTATTAATTCAGTTACCGGATTCATTTCCTATATCTTTTTTTGTACAAATTATCTGCTTGTCAAATTTAAGGTTAATCTTTGAGTATTTGTCCCATCCGATCTCCGGTAGATAATCTCTCATAAATACATTTAACCTGGTCAGTTTTTTCTCAATATTTACAGGGGCTCCAAATACTATTTCGAAATCTCCTGTACGTGGGATAAGTATCCACTCACCATTGTCCTCAACATAAATCTGCTCTATCTGAGCATCCCACAATTCATTTTGCCTTAACAACATTGCCATTCTGTGCAAATAGCTGACAGTTGCTTTATCTCTAATTTTGCCGGTGGCTACAACAACATCAGCAGCTGAACTGTTGCTAAGACCGGTTTTATTTCCATTGATATCTATATAATAATTTTTGCCACCAGAAAACACCCTCAGTACCGGAGTTTGCTGCCAGACTTTTATGCAAATCGCACCTGATGGGCTGCTATAACATTCTGCATTTTTTACCAGCGAACTCTTTTCAACGATCTTTTCAATATTACCGTAATCAACTTCGTTTATTTTTCTTCCTTTTAGATTAATCCCGTTTCTCTCCAGCAACCTTTTAATTTCTGCCTGTTTGATGAATACTTTACCATCTTCATCAACCACGCTTATCCTGATGTCATTACAGGATTTTGCCGATGCATCATCTGAAAACATAGCCATGGCGTATGAAATATAGCCAAGAACTATCAGAATTAACAATATGGAAATTATCTTCCTCAGCATCAGGTATATTTTTTCTTTAATAAGGGTACAAGTGTATCTATGCTACCAGCCCCCAAAGTTACAAGAACTTCCGGTTGTTTCTTGTCAAGTACTTCAAAAATATTATCTAAAGAAGTCACTGATTTAGATTTTATTCCGACTTTTTCAAGTATCATTTCAGATGTAACTCCCGGTATTGGCAGCTCTCTTGCAGGATATATATCCAGCAGGATTAAATCATCAAGAGTTGATAAAACTTCTGCAAACTCATCCGCAAAATCTCTGGTCCTGCTGTAAAGATGTGGCTGGAAAATGCCTGTAATCTTTTTATCAGGGAAAAGCTCTCTGATTGAATCAATGCTTGCTTTAAGTTCTTCCGGATGGTGAGCATAATCATCAATATATACGAAATCATCTCTTCTCACCTGAAAATCAAAACGCCTTCTTGTACCTTTGAAGCTTGCGATACCAGCACGCAACTCATCATCGTCAACTCCGTTCAAATGAGCAAGAGCCATCGCTGCAAGAGCATTCTCCACGTTTATCCTTACAGGCACCCCGATCTCAAGATCTTTTAATATCTTACCCTGCATTTTAAAATCAAAAAACAGTCTTCCCTTACTGACACGAATATTCATTGCCTGAAAATCGGCTTCTTCAGTAATGCTGTAAGTATATACTTTGACATCATCATTTAATCTGTAATTCAAAGGGATGCCTTTTTTCATTACCAGACTGCCTCCGGGACTTATAAGACTTGTGAAATGAGAAAAGCTCTCAAGGTATGCTTCATGAGTTTTATAAATATCAAGATGATCGGCATCTACTGATGTTACAACTGCCATCCATGGATGCAGATGATGAAATGATCTGTCGTATTCGTCAGCTTCGATTACTGTCAGATCGCTAATTTGGCTTAATAACAGGTTTGTATCATAGTTGTTTGATATACCGCCAAGAAAAGCATTGCAATCAACATGTGACTGCTTAAGTAAATGAGCCGTAATCATACTAGTAGTAGTCTTACCATGAGTACCTGAAATGCACAGGCATCTGTCGTCTTTAGATACTTCTCCCAAAACTTCTGCCCTTTTCATTATCCTGAAACCATTCGTTTTGAAATACGTAAGCTCAGAATGGTCATCAGGAACCGCCGGAGTTCTGACAATCAAGGTATTTTCCTTATCAAGAAAAGCTGCGGGTACAGCCTTAAGATCGTCTGTGTAATGTACATTTATATCTTCACCCTCAAGCTCACTTGTCAGAGTGCTCATCGTTCTGTCATATCCTGCAACCAATCTTCCCCGGGATTTAAAATACCTTGCAAGATTGCTCATGCCAATGCCACCTATGCCAATGAAATATATATTTTGATACTTATGAGACATAAGTCACTATTTTAGGAGTTTAATAATTTCCTCAGCTATACGCTCTGCAGAATTATGCTGAGCCAGTTTATAAATATTTGAGCTAAGGGTTTCAAGTTTATTTTTATCATCTATCAATTCCAATGCTTCAGGTATAAGTTTTTCACCTGCGTCAACATCTTTGATCATTATTGCAGCGTTTTCTTCAACCAATGCCATGGCATTTTTTGTCTGATGGTCTTCAGCAACATTTGGAGAAGGAACTAATATGACAGGCTTTTTCAGCAGACAAAATTCAGATATTGAGCCTGCTCCTGCACGTGATACTACCAGATCAGCCACAGAATATGCCAGGTTCATATGCTGGACAAACTCCATAACCCTGATATTTTTCAGCGTCCTTCCTGCCAGTTTCTCAATGATATTCTTGTAATAATATTTACCTGTTTGCCAGATGACCTGTATATCATCTCTTTTTTCAATATTATCTATGTAATTGATTACACTTTCATTTATTGTTCTGGCTCCCAGGCTGCCACCCACTATAAGTATTGTTTTCCTGCCGGCAACAAGTCCGAATTCTTCCATAGCCTGATTTCTGTCTGTTTCTGCCAGTAAATCCTGACGAACAGGGTTTCCTGTGAGCAGTATTTTTTCAGCAGGGAAAAATCTCTCCATACCTTTATAAGCGACACAAATCTTTGCAGCTTTTGCAGCCAGTATTTTATTTGTTACTCCGGCATAGGAGTTTTGTTCCTGAATAACGGTTGGTATTTTTTTGGCTGCTGCAGCCTTCAGCAACGGTCCGCTCGCGTATCCGCCAACTCCTACTGCTACGTCTGGTTTAAACTCACTGACTACTTTTCTGGCTTTTATCATGCTTGACCACAAGAGCAAAAGTATCTTTATGTTTTTGAGTATATTCTTACGGTCGAAACCCTTAACAGGCAACCCGATAATTTTGTATCCTGCTGCCGGCACACGTTCCATTTCCATCCTGCCTTTTGCACCAACAAAAAGGATTTCAACGTCTTTGCACTTCTCTCTGAGTGCATTTGCTATTGATATGGCAGGAAATATATGACCTCCTGTACCTCCGCCTGATATAATTACCTTCATTTTCTTCATATTAAATTCCATATTCAACTGAAGTATCCATAGCCTGACTTGTCAGTTTGGTTTCTTCCTCAGATTTTAGTTCTTCTTCTTTTTCAGCTTCGGGGTTACCAAAACGACTTACGCTCAGGATTATCCCAAAATACAAACATGTTATTAGTGTCGAGGTTCCGCCCCTGCTTACCAAAGGCATAGGTTGTCCTGTAACAGGCCCTGCGCCGACCGCGACCATCATATTTATAAAAGCCTGGAAGCAAATCATAAATGATGAACCCATAACAAGCAGCATCGGGTAAACTTTGACACATTTTTTTGCAATCTTAAGAGCTCTGTAAAGCAAAACAAAATACAGGAACGGAATAATTATCATTCCAAACCAACCCATCTCTTCAATAATAATAGCGTAAATAAAGTCAGAATATGCCTGCGGTAAAAAGTCTCTTTGTGTACTGTTGCCCGGCAACGTGCCCAGAAATGTACCGTTTGCTATCGCAATGCTTGCATGTGAAGACTGGTAGTTTTTATCTGTAATGGTGAAACCGGGATCTCCGATTTCAAGTTCAGTTCCGAATATTCTGTTTTGCCAGGTATCCCACCTGCCAAAAAATGGCATTGTATCAATAAACTTCAGAGCCAGCAAAAATATAATTCCGGCTCCAATAACTATAGCTCCAAGTATCAGCATTTTTTTGGTTTCAATACGACCCAGGTACATCATAATGAATATGACAAAACACAACATTAAAGCAGTAGAAAGATTTTCAAACAAAATAAGTCCTGCAAAAACACCGGTTACTACCAGTATTATCCAGAAAGCTTTATTAAGGTCTTCAGAAGATCTTTGTGATTTACCTAAGATAAACGATGAGAATATGACCAATGCAAGCTTCGCAAATTCGGAAGGCTGAAACTGAATGCCAAAAAGGCTGATCCACCTGGCTGCATTATTCAGCCTTACACCTATAAATGGCGTCGCTATCAGCATAAAAAAAGCCACAAAGAACAAGATGAACCCGAGTATTGTAATCCATTTATAATGAATATTATGCATAACCACTATTCCTATAGCTCCAACAATAAGGAAAGTTGCATGCCTCAGTATCGGTCCGTAAGTGTTACGATCTGAATAAGCCAGTGTACTTGTTGCACTGTATACTTCAATAAGTGAAATAATGCATAAGAACAGGAAAACAATCCAGACTACAATGTCACCTTTGAACAGCTTGTTTATCAAACTCATCTGACCAGTTTTTACTTGAAAATTATTTAATTAAAGCTTTCTTACACAATCCTTAAACTGTCTTCCTCTGTCTTCATAGTTCTGAAAAAGATCAAAGCTGGCACAACATGGAGAAAGTAACACAGTATCACCTTTTTTAGAATTTTCATAAGCTATGTCAATCGCCTCTTTCATTGAACCAGCATCAAATATTTTGTCCTTTTTACCGTCAAAGAATTTATGCAGTTTGGTATTATCAACTCCCAAAAAAATCAATGTATGCACTTTATCTTTTACAAGATTCTCTATTTCGGTATAATCGTTTCCTTTGTCTGTACCACCAAGTATCAATACAACAGGAGTTTTCATGGATTCAAGGGCATACCAGCATGAATTTACGTTTGTAGCTTTTGAATCATTTACATAAAGTACCCCCCTTACAGTAGCAACTTTTTCAAGTCTGTGCTCAACGCCTTCAAAATCACTCAGAGCCTTTCTAATGCTTTCTTTTTTGATATGTGCAATATTGGCAGATATCGCTGCAGCAAGTGAATTATATATATTATGAGTTCCGACCAGACTTAATTCATTTTTTTCAATTTCAAATTGTTGTTCAGGAGTATCGATAACAAGAATCTGGTTTTCCAGAAAAGCTTTTATGCCAGTGCCTTTTTTAAGAGAAAACGGGAATTTTCTTGAAAGTATTGTTCTCTTCTCAATTTCAGCTTTGATAAGAGGATCGTCATTCCAATAGATAAATGAATCATTTTCTGTCTGATTCTGAATAATCCTGAATTTTGAATCCACGTATTCCTGCATATTGTAATGATACCTGTCAAGGTGATCGGGAGTGATATTAAGCATAACGGCAACATCTGCCCTGAATGTATAAGTATCATCAAGCTGGAAACTGCTAAGCTCCAGAACATAAAAATCAAATTGTTCTTCAGCGACCTGCCATGCAAAACTTCTGCCGACATTTCCGGCTAAACCGACATTCAAACCACCGTTTTTAAGTATATGATAAGTCAGAAGGGTTGTTGTTGTCTTGCCGTTACTACCAGTTATACATATAGTTTTTGCATTGGTATAGCGCCCTGCAAATTCAATTTCTGATATTACAGGAATGTTCTTTGCTTTGATGGCCTGCATGATCGGCACTTTCTCTGAAATACCAGGACTTTTTATAATTTCATCTGCATTAAGTATCAGATCTTCAGTATGCTGTTTTTCTTCCCACTTAATACCTCTCTCATCAAGAGCTTTCTTGTAATTATCCTTAATTTCAGAAAAATCAGAAACAAAGACATCAAAACCTTCTTTTTTAGCTAAAATTGCCGATCCGGTTCCGCTCTCTCCTGCACCAAGTATTACTATTCTTCCCATCTTTAACGCATTTTTAAAGTTGCAATTGCTATTACTGCAAGTATAATCCCGATTAACCAAAACCTTACTACAATTTTTGATTCAGGGATAGCCTGCAAAGGTTTTTGAATCAGCGCATCTATACCTGCATTACCCATTTTCTGGAAATGATGGTGCAACGGAGCCATCTTGAAAACACGTTTTCCAACGCCTGTCCTCCTTTTTGTAATTTTAAAGAACGTAGTCTGCATGACCACAGACAAGGCTTCAACGAAAAACAATCCGCAAAAAATTGGTATAAGCAGTTCTTTCCTTAATATCATGGAAACAACGGCAAT
The DNA here is from genome assembly GCA_964500535.1 of uncultured Bacteroidales bacterium. GTDB lineage: Bacteria > Bacteroidota > Bacteroidia > Bacteroidales > UBA1402 > UBA8389. The sequence continues at coordinate 4,591 of CAZCPI010000050.1, read as the reverse complement.
AATACCTCCAAGCATAAGGCTTCCGGTATCTCCCATGAATACCTGCGCCGGATATGAATTATACCAGAGGAAACCAATTGTTGCTCCAATGAAAGCAGACATATAAATCGCAATTTCCCCCGAACCTGGTATAAACATTATATTCAGATAAGATGCCCAGTTGAAGTTACTGGACATATATGCAAGTATGGCAAGTACAACTCCGCATATCGCCGAGAGCCCTGTTGCTAGACCATCCTGACCATCAGTAAGATTTACACCGTTTGAAACCAGTGTCACAATGAATATTGTTACAGCTATGAAAAGTATCCATCCTGCAGCCTGAGCATTTTTTTTCATTCCTTTGAATAATGCTGCGTAGTCAAGATTATTGTTTTTAAAAAAAGGAATGGTCGTTTTAGTTGACTTTACTTCATATTTCCTGAAATTAACAGACTCAACCTGATCGTTTTTTAGAACTTCAACATTTTCACGTATTACAACATCAGGACTTAAATACAAAACGACACCAACCAATAATCCGACTCCAACCTGCCCGAAAATCTTAAATTTGCCTTTAAGACCTTTTTTGTCTTTCTTGAAAACTTTAATATAATCATCAGCAAACCCGATAAGCATCAACAATACCGTAGAAATCAGTAAAATCTGAATATAAGTACTGCTAAGTTTTGTCATCAACAAAACCGGCACCACGATAGCCAGAAATATAATTATACCTCCCATTGTCGGAGTACCTTTCTTACTCATCTGACCTTCAAGGTCCAGATCACGTATAATTTCTCCAACCTGTCTAAGCTGCAAGGATTTGATAATACGTTTGCCAACACTTGTAGCGATGAAAAGTGCAAGGATAAACGCGATCGCAGATCTGAATGATATGTATTGGAACATTCCGGCTCCAGGGAAATCAATTTTGTCCAGATATTCAAATAGTGTTACTAGCATAGATTTTGTTTTTTAGCAGATTGTAGAATATATTTCAGCAATTACTTTTTTGTCATCAAAGGGATATTTAACTCCCTTTATTTCCTGATAGTCTTCATGTCCTTTACCGGCTACAAGTATTACATCATTTGCTTTGGCAAGCATACAGGCGGTTCTTATAGCTTCTTTGCGGTCAGCTATTACGAGGACTTTTGATCGTTGATTTGCCTCAACGCCCTCAAGCATATCATTTAGTATATCCTGAGGTTCTTCAAATCTTGGATTATCAGAAGTCAGTATAACTTTGTTACTTGAGCTGACTGCTTCTTTTGCCATAATTGGTCTTTTACCTTTGTCACGGTTTCCACCTGCACCGACTACAGTTATGACATCACCGTTACCATCCACAAGTTCGTTAATGGTTGAAAGTACGTTTTTTAATGCATCAGGTGTATGTGCATAATCTACAATCGAGATGAAACCTTTGGGTGAGCGCAGGAATTCCAGTCTGCCTGAAACCGGTTTCAGAGTGCTTAATACTACGAGAATGGTTTCAGGATCCTGACCTAAAAGGACAGATGCACCATATACAGCCAGTAAATTTGAAACATTAAAACTTCCGATAAACTGAACAGTTACTTCTTTGCCATTTATATCAAGCATCATCCCTTCAAAATGATTTTCAATGACCTTTGCCTTGAAATCAGCCATTCTTTCAGATGAATAGTCGTATTTTGAGGCTTTGCTGTTTTGCAGCATTATTTTACCATTCTTATCATCAGCATTTGTCAAAGCAAAGGCATCTTCAGGCAATTCATCAAAGAATCTCTTTTTAGCTTTTAAATAGTTTTCAAATGTCAGATGATAATCCAGATGATCTCTTGTCAGATTTGTAAAAATGCCTCCTGCAAATTTTAATCCGGCAATCCTTCTTTGCTCTACTGAGTGCGAGCTGACTTCCATAAAAGCATATTCACAGCCCTGTTCTACCATCTTTGATAACAATTCATTTATGGCAAGTGCATCAGGAGTGGTGTGCGTGGCATGAATTTCTTCTTCCACAATGTAGTTGCATACTGTTGATAAAAGGCCGGAATTATGTCCGAGTTTCATAAAAGTCTTGTAAAGCAGAGTCGCTATCGTTGTTTTACCGTTTGTCCCGGTTACACCAACAAGTTTTAGCTTTTCGGATGGATTACCATACCAGTTGCAGGCAATTATACCCAGAGCTTCATCGCTGCTTTTAACCTGAATGTAAGCAATGTTATCAATGATATTTTCAGGCAAATCTTCACATATTATTGCAGAGGAACCATTTTCTATCACACTGCTAATGTAAGCATGACCATCTGATTTTGTGCCCTTCTGAGCAACAAACATTGCACCTTTGACCGCTTTTCTTGAATCGAAACATACTGATGATATATCAATATCAGCATCAGGTATGATTGACTTTTTTATTTCAATATTTCTTATCAGCTCTGACAGATTCATGGCTTTAATTTTTTTTATTCTAATATCAATGTTATAGACTGGCCTTTATTGTAAATCGAACCTGGTTTCAGAGATTGACTTACTACTTTACCTCTTCCGCTCAGTAATACTTTTAATCCAACTTCTTCTAATAGGTAAACAGCATCCCTTGCACCCATATCTATTACATCAGGGACCAGTTTTTTTCTTACTTCATTTTGTTTAAAACTAATGAAACTATCCTTAATAGCAGGTTTAATCCATTCTGATTTTCCGATTGATGGGAAATCAGATGCTATCTTATATTCTTTCAGAAGTTTATCTGTAAATCTTGCATTACCTGATTTGAACAAAGGTATTTTTTGTTTATCCAAACCTGTACTGTCAGTAATTGCTGCAGGGTTCAGTCTGTTTTCGCGTGAACAGACGCTTTCAGCTATTTCTCTGAAAACCTTGCCTGCCATTTGACCACCTGAAGCTATGCCGACTCCGGGCTGACGAATTACAACGATGCAGCTGTATTTTGGTTTTTCTGAAGGAAAAAAACCACAGAATGAAACCTGATATGAAGTACCGCCTTCTTTATAGCCTTTAGATCCTTTTGAAATTTGAGCAGTACCTGTTTTGCCGGCTACTGGTACAAATTTGCTGTTAACCGGTTTACCTGTTCCCTTCACTGACCTTACCACACTATCAAGCATATTATGTATTTTGGCAAGTGTTTCATCAGAACACATCTTTGGATTTATCACAGTTGGTGTGAATTCTTTTACAATTTCTCCGTTTCTCGTCAATGCTTTAACAAGATAAGGTTTAACAACCTGCCCGTTGTTTGCTATTCCGTTATAATATGTCAGGGTATAAATCGGTGGCATTTTTGTTACATACCCTATAGACATCCAGGGTAAATCTGTTTTTGCCCAATAACGTGTTTTACTTTTAGGGTGTGGAATAGTTGGTTTTCCTGCTCCGGGTATTTCAAGTTGCATTGGCTTATTGATACCAATCCTGTATAACCCGTCGACGAATTTTGATGGATTTGAACGGTATGCTCTATCAACAATACCGGATATACCTACATTTGATGAAAACCATATAGTTTGAGCTGCGCTGATTTTATGATATCCCCCTTTGTGGGCATTATGGTCTTTCATCACTTTACCATACATCATTCTTACCCCGTTGCCGGTATCAATTGAGTCCTCCGGATTGACAAGTTTATCTTCGAGCGTCACCATCATCGAAAAAGTCTTGAATGTTGAACCCGGTTCACTCTGATCTGAAAAAGCATAATTTTCAGACTCAACGTAATTGCCCGAATCTCTCACAGCCAGATTGCTGATTGCTTTTATCTGTCCGGTGCTGACCTCCATAAGCACAGCTGATCCGGATTTCGCATTAATCTTCGCCAATTCATTTGATAATGCGGTTTCTACTACATCCTGATATCTTACATCAATTGTAGTCACAAGATCAATTCCGTCAACAGGTTCCTGGGTTACAACACTAATATACTTCCCTGCAACTTTACGCCTTATACAAAGGCCCGGCGTACCTCTCATAAGAGAATCATAGTACAATTCAAGGCCATTTTTACCACCCTTCGAAAACTCCCCGTAAATATCTCCTATAGTTCTTGAAGCCAGTGTACCAAAAGGTTTTTCTCTTCTGAAATATTTCTTTTCATAGAGACCACTCTGATATCTGCCCTTTTTAAAGAAAGGAAACTTTTGAATTTCACGAAGTTCAGTATGTGTTACCCGTTTTTTGCTGATTAAGTATTCCCTGGATTTTTTCTGATACCCCTTCATAAGGTGCCTTCTGTATTCAGAAGGAGATTTGTCACCAATTTTTTCTGATAATTTATTACTCAGCAGGTTAACATATGCAAGAAAAGTATCCGGTTTCACAGCCTGAAAGTCCATATAAAGGGAATATACCGGAACTGTACTGGCCATTAACTGCCCATCACTCGAAAATATGTTTCCTCTGTTAGGTGGCACCTCAACATTCTCTTTAACCTGTTTCTTTTCAAACTCTCTCCATTCTTTTCCCTCTACAAACTGGACTTTGAATATTTTTATAAAAATCACTAAAACAGGTATGATAAAAAACAACAACAGAATAGCATATCTTTTTCGGATCTGCTTTCTGACAAATTCACTCAAATTTGAATTATTGTTTTCTGCCATGG
>CAZCPI010000049.1:0-16318 GCA_964500535.1 uncultured Bacteroidales bacterium | reverse complement strand
GTGCCGCCCTCAATGCCGTGCAAATCGCCGAATATCTTGTAAAAGAAAACGCCCTTTAATCAAAGGCGCGACCCAAAAATAAGTTTTAAGTACCTGCCCCCTTTAAGTTTCAAAGACTTTCAGGGGGCCTTACTTTTAAACTGAAGCTCCTCGCTGCAAGCAACAGGCACTCTTCGTATACTTAAAAGTAATAAAACCTTTTGCGTTAAACCCGCTGCTCTTCGGCGGGGAATTCGCTGACCGGAATTGAATTTTAAACAGTAAAAAAAAGTGGTGTGCCGGAAATTCCGACACACCTCTAAACATATTTAATTGAACCTTTCCTAATGTTTCTCAGACTATATTAATCTTCTCCAAACTCCATCAGGTAAGCTTTGATAAATCCTTCAAGGTCTCCGTCCATAACGGCCTGGACATTTGATGTCTGGTAATTTGTACGATGGTCTTTTACTCTCTTGTCGTCAAAGACATAACTCCTTATCTGGGAGCCCCATTCGATTTTTTTCTTACCGGCTTCAACCTTTTGCTGCTCAGCGCGACGCTTTTCAAGTTCAAGCTCGTATAGCTGTGATTTCAACAAACGTAAAGCATTTTCCTTATTACCAAGCTGCGAGCGGCTTTCAGTATTTTCAATCACGATACCCGTAGGAGCATGGTGCAAACGAACACCGGTTTCGACCTTATTTACATTCTGACCACCGGCACCCGAAGATCTGAAAGTATCCCAGGTAATATCCGAATCCTTAATTTCAATTTCGATAGTATCATCAACGAGAGGCACCACAAATACAGAAGCAAAAGAAGTCATTCTCTTACCCTGAGCATTATATGGTGAAACCCTGACAAGTCTGTGAACACCGTTTTCACCCTTAAGGAATCCATAAGCATAATCACCTTCGATTGTCATTGTAACAGTCTTGATACCGGCCTCATCACCATCAAGGATGTTGGTAATTTCAACTTTATACTTTTGAGATTCAGCCCATCTCTGGTACATACGGAAAAGCATTTCAGACCAGTCCTGACTCTCAGTACCGCCTGCGCCGGAATTAATCTTAAGTACAGCACCAAGTTTGTCCTCCTCTTTACGGAGCATGTTGCGCAATTCAAGATCTTCAATCAGAGTAATGCAATGAGCATATGCAGCATCAACTTCTTCTTCTGAAACCGCCTCTTCCTTGAAAAAGTCAAAAGCAAGCTGGACTTCTTCCACAGCCTTTACTACATCATTATAAAGCTCTATCCACAGACGTATAGCCTTAACTTTGCGCATCTGGATTTCAGCAGCCTTATTATCATCCCAAAAACCGGGCACCTGAGTCCTTATTTCCTCTTCTTCGAGTTGTATTATCTTATTATCGATGTCAAAGATACCTCCTCAACGCGTGCTCGCGTTCCTGAACTTCTTTAATCTGTTCGGTCGTAATCATAATTATTAATTAATTTATTTAAGGCCGCAAAGTTAATCAAAATTCACCAATAAAAACGAAACAGACATAGCTATTGCACGTACAGGTTTCATCAAATAAGTTTTATGACATTCATGATAAGATTTATATCTTTGCAGTAGCTCAATCAAATAACCGTACGATAAATGATTTACGAAAATTATTTCAAAGAAGCTGTCGGATTGCTCGAGAATCTGATTTCAATACCGGCCACTAGCAGAGAAGAAGAAAAAAGGTGTGAATTTCTGACCAGTTGGCTCGAAAAAAGAGGCATTAAAGTCAACAGGATACTTAACAATCTCTGGATGACTGCTCCCGGATTTGACAAAAAACGACCTACATTATTGCTTAATTCGCATATCGATACGGTGAAACCTGTTGACGGATGGTTACACGACCCATTCTGTCCCTACGTAGAGGACGGCAAACTATACGGGTTGGGAAGTAATGATGCTGGAGCCAGCCTTTGCAGTCTTATTCAGGTTTTCAGGATACTGAGCTCGAAACCGCAAAATTACAACCTTATTTTAGGCATTTCAGCCGAAGAAGAAATAACAGGTAAAAATGGTATTGAAACCTTACTTACCGCATTACCTGAAATAAATCTGGGTATAGTCGGAGAACCCACAAATATGCATCCTGCCGTGGCTGAAAAAGGTCTGATGGTACTGGATTGCACGGTGCACGGTAAAGCAGGTCATGCAGCCCGTAACGAAGGAGAAAATGCCATCTATAAATCTATTAAAGAAATTGAATGGTTCATGAATAAGGAGTTCCCTTTGCAATCAAACTTCCTCGGACCTGTTAAGATGACTGTTACGCAAATAAACGCCGGGCTTCAGCACAATGTAGTGCCTGACACATGCAACTTCGTTGTTGATGTCCGCATAAACGAATTCTATACCCCTCAGTCACTTTTTGATATCATCAAAGATGAAGTCGGTTGTGATATCAAAGCAAGGTCATTCAGACTGAATTCCTCAAGGATTGACCAGGATCACCCTGTAGTTCTTGAATGTCTGGCAGCAGGCAGGTCTCCATATGGCTCTCCTACCCTTTCAGATCAGGCCAGAATGCCTTTCCCTACATTAAAAATAGGCCCGGGCAATTCATCCAGATCACATACCGCCAACGAATACATTGAGCTTGAGGAAATAAAAGAGGGTATTGAGCTATACGTAAAGATACTTGACGAGCTGTCATTTTGATAGACAAACACCTGATATACCAGCTTAAATTGTCGTTATCTTAGCCGGGACCCGGGATGGTGAAGCCTTTTTAATACTAATTATCGTGTCTCCCGGCAAGCCGTTATCTTCTTAACCAGGACTCGGGATTAAGTCTTTGGGTGTCTTTCCAAAGCTGGAAATGCAGCACAGTCAGATTATCCTGCTGAGGATCAGAATATATCTTTCCAAGACTCTGTCCGGTTTTAACCTTATCGCCTGTCTTTACGTTTAAGCCTACAAGATTTGCATAAACAGTCAGATAGTTACCATGTCTGATTATAATAGAACTGTTAAATCCGGGCACTGAAAAAATCTTACTGACAGTTCCGTTATAAACAGCAACAGCCGAAGCACCGGGTCTTGTCTGAATATCAATACCTTTACTGCTGCTCTCGACATATTTCAAATCCTGATATTTCTGATCGCCGAAATGAACAATAATTGAACCGGATTGAGAAACAGGAAATGGAAGCGAACCTTTGTTGCTGCCGAAATCACCTGACAAAACCTTTTCCTGCTGGGTCATTGCATAACCACCCTTAGTTTCAGTAGTTCTGTTTTTTTCTTTAGCAGCACTTGCCGCTGCCTTCCTGGCTTCCTCAGCTATAATATTTTCAATCTGCCTGTTAAGATTGCCGGCAAGTTTCTTTTGTTTACTGATTTCAGAACTTAATTGTTTCTCCTTACTCTTCAGATTGTTAATCATAGCATTCTGCTGGTTTTTTTCCTTGTCCAGAATGGATTTCTCAAATTGCTCTTTATCATGCAGGACTTTCTTATCCCTGTAAATCTTTTCAAGTTCGTTACGTTTATCATCAAGTTGCCCCTGCTTATTCCTGATTTCAATAGCCTGGATTTTTTGATAATCAGAGTACTCATTCAAATATCTCAGACGTCTTGTGAGCTGAGCAAAATCTTTTGAAGACAGCAGAAAAATCAGTTTATCCTCAGATTTGTTTCTTTTTGTCATCAACCTGAGCGATTTGGCATATTGCTCCTTTTTAACAGCAAGCTGACTGCTCAGATCTGTATATTCAGTCTTAACCTCTTCAACATCAGCATTTATATTCGTCAGCTCCTTTGTGATCTCACCAATAAATTTTTGTCTTGCCCTGATCTTGTCATTGATTACATTCAGCTTATAAATGGAATTCTTTGTCGTAGCCTTGTTTTTGTTTAAAATTGCCGAAGTTTCTTCAATACGTTGCAAAGCTTCCTTTCTCTTTTTTTCAAGCTCCTGAATCCTGCTATTGGAATTCTGTCCGTAAACAGGAGCCAGCAACACAGCAAGTGAAAATATCAAAAGGAAAGGTTTCATAATCAAAGTCTTATTTTAATAATCAGAGCATATTGGAGAACTTTTCTATCATCTCTTTCATTGATACCTTTTCATATTTCGATGAAACCGGAAATCTGAAATCAGTCTTCTTATCATAAGAAGGCTCCATAAACAAGAAGCTTGCACGCAATTTTTTACCTGAATTTTCTGTCTGCAACTCTACCATTCGTGGAAACACGCCGGCGTTGGATCTTTCAAACATTGAATAGTTGACTTCAAGAGCTTTAAGTATATTTTCGGTACCAACTTTCATGTTATTATACTGCTGGTCTTTATCAAAATGATAGGAGATATTAAAAGAGTCTTTCACTATACTGTAATACTGACCTTCTTTACCTTTGTAAGACATAAATTTGTCTAAATCGCCCGATTCTGCTTTTTTCTTGCCAGGTATAAATATCCTGTTGGTAACTATGGATTCAAGAGTTTTGTAATTAAGTATGTCAGGGTAAGGTACTTTATCAATGCTTTCAGCCGAATAGAGACTTTGCAGCTTATTCACAACAAAAATACTGTCAGGTCTGATCAGGCATCTTACTATTTCTATACCTGCAAAAGGTTGAAGCGAAATAATCATACAGCTGTCTCTGCTCAGTTTTAATGAACCCTTCATGCCTGCACTTACTCCTTCTTTAGGGTATATGCGAAACTCCATCTTCGAATTTATCGTCTTAAAAGCCGGTTCATCCAATACAGCTTGTTTAAGCAATTCGATATCCTGCTTCGTGGGTTTCTTAGCAACCTCTTTAGTGGCACGGCATCCGGTAAATAAGACGGATGCTATTAATATGATGGAAAACAGTCTGTATAAATGCTTCATGGTTTCTGTTTATTTGTTATTCAAAATAATCACTTACAATACTCTCCGGTTTCAACTTTCTTCAAAAGAATTTCTGAAGGGTTTTCAAGCTCTGCGGCTTTCTTCCATTGAACTTTTGCGGCTTCTTTCTCGGCATTAAACCATAGTATATCTCCGTAATGCTCAAGCAGCTCATGCCCCGGATTTTTCTCGTTGCTAATGGCTCTTTCTATATAAATCTTGGCAAGTCCGTATTTTTCCAGTTTAAAAAAGATCCATGCAAATGTATCAAGAAAGGTTGCATTCTTAGGATCAGCCTCAATGGTTTTCCTGGACATTCTTTCAGCTTTCGCAAGATCGTTGCCTGATTCAGATATATAATAAGCGTAATTATTTAAAACCAGAAGATTGCCCGGATGTTTTTCAAGTGCTTTTTCATATAATTCATAAGCCTTGGTAGTATCATTCATTAGCAGATATGTATCCCCCATCAGACCATATAAACGTGATATATATTCAATATCACTCCCATCAGCTACATCAATCGCCTTTTTGAAGTATTCTATTCCCTTGAGACCCTTTTGTTTGTCTTTGATCTTGCCTTCGTTTTCAGAAGTCCATGATAATCCAAGATAAAACCAGAATACAGATTCATTCGGGAAATATTCGAGGGCTTCGTTACATAGTTGCCTGATATTTTCCTGATTGTCATATTCGAGGTTGAGCTGAAGATAATTTTTCCAGGCCTGAAGCTGGTTAGGATTCAAATCAAGCACATTCCTGAGCTCATCTTTGGCTTCCTGTTTTTTACCTCTTTCCATCAGCCACTGCACATGCAACTCCCTCAACTGATACTCAGTAGGATGTTGCTCGAGAAGGATGTTAAAATATTTTGCCAGCTCAGTACTGTCACTGTTTTTTAATGATGATACAATTATTGGCTGGAAAATCGACATTTTAGTATCGAAGTCCGTATCCGGATTTGTCAAAGCCAGGCGTAACTGTTTTTTCGCAGACAAACTGTCACCAATATTATTATAATAATCAGCTAATGAAAGAGGTACTGATGGATTATTGGGATCCATTTTCATAGCATCCATATATTTCGGAAATGCTTTTTCAGGATAGCCTAAATCCATCCAGGCATCACCAAGAAGTAGCACATAATCAACATCATAAGGAAATTCCCCAACCAATGCCTCAATCTCTTTTATGGCTTTTTTATCCTTCCCGTACTGTTTATATATCTTATATTTTTCAAAACTAACAGCCTGATTTTTGCCTATCAGTCTTTCTACATGATTGAGTCTTTCAAGGGCTATCTTGCTGTTATTATCCTGAACATAAAGGCCTGAAAGTTGAAACAGCAGGTTTTCATCATCAGGCTTTAATTTACTTAGTCTTTCATATAGTCCGATAGCTTCTGTAGTCTTGTTTTGAGATATGTACAGATTGGCAAGTCCCAGAATATACCACTCATTATTTCTATCGAGCTCATAAGCTTTTTGGATTGCTTTAAGAGACAAATCAGTCATTTTAAGCCCGTTGTAATACAATGCAATTTCATACCACGGCTGAGGGTTGAGTGAGTCCAGACTTGTACAATAGCTGAATAACTGAAATGCTTCAGAGTGCTTACCTCTGTACTTCAGATTGAGAGCTTCCGCAAAATAATGATCAAATACGCGTTGCTGACTCCCGGATAAAGACACGGAAGAAGTTTCTTCAGCTATGCCGGCATCTGGAGCAGATGTTTTTTTAAAAGCATTTGAACTGAAAGAAATTATCGCAAACAATAAAATCAGGGAAGTCCGTCTGAACATAACTTTACTTTTTTCCTGTATGTCCAAAACCTCCGGCGCCTCTGTCAGTTTCATTCAGCTCCTCTACCTGCAACCATTCTGCCTGTACATGAGAAGCTATAACCATCTGACAAATCCTTTCACCATCCTCGATTACGAAATCTTCTGAAGACAGATTAACCATTATGACACAGATTTCACCTCTGTAATCGGCATCGATTGTGCCAGGAGTATTCAATACCGTTATACCCTTTTTAATTGCCAGTCCGCTTCTTGGGCGAATCTGAGCTTCATAACCTTCAGGCAATTCAATAAAAAGACCTGTCGGTATCAGTTTTCTTTCAAGGGGTTTCAAAATAACCGGAGCTTCAATATTTGCTCTCAGGTCAAGGCCGGCAGATAGTCTGGTGGCGTATTGGGGCAGTTCGTGTCTGGAACGGTTAACAATTTTTATCTTCATCAATTGGATTTTAAAGCTTTTGAACTCAACAAAATTACTAAAAAACGTTGAAACGCATACGACTACCGATTATTTAAGTGTTTTTATATTTTGTTTTGACTAAATTTGCGCAATAATCATCAATGATATTAGAAAAATGAAGAATAAACTTTTTCTCATAATGGTTTCATTACTGACAATGTATGGATTGACATCCTGTACCGGAGACAGTGATACTGAATGGAGAGATGCAAACATAGCCTATATGAAAACCATTAGTGCGAAACCGGGTATAAAAGTAATCGGAGACAGCCTGAATGGTTATCCCGGTATTTATTACGAAGTGCTCAAAGAAGGCAACGGTATCAGACCTATAAGAGGCAATGTTGTGAATGTTGCATATAAGGGATGGTTATATAACGACACCACTGCATTTGACAGTAGTGTTGATTACGATCTGACGATTGGAAAAAAAGTTATTGAAGGATGGAGTGTCGCTCTTGAAAATATGCATATTGGCGACAAGTGGAGGATTTACATTCCTTACAACCTTGGGTACGGATCTACCGGTACCACATCAATACCCGCTTACTCCGCGCTTATTTTTGAAATTTATCTCAGAGAACTGGTTTCAGACAATTAATACAAAAAAAGCTGCCCGCAAGGACAGCTTTTTTTATTTATCTGAATCAGTTACACTAATTTCTTAAACAGCTCTTTCATACTGATCTTGTCAGCGATGATACTTCTAAGATCTTCTATCCTTACTCTCTCCTGCTCCATGCTGTCACGATGACGTATGGTTACAGTCTTATCTTCGAGAGTCTGATGGTCAACAGTCACGCAATACGGAGTACCGATTGCATCCTGACGACGATAACGCTTGCCTATAGAATCCTTTTCATCATACTGACACTTCATGTCAAACTTCAGCTCATTGATGATTTCTCTTGCAACTTCAGGCAGACCGTCTTTTTTAACCAAAGGAAGCACAGCAAGTTTAATCGGAGCAAGACAAGGAGGCAACTGCAGGACAACTCTGGTTTCACCACCATCGAGCGCTTCTTCTTTATAACAACCTGCAAGAATGCTCAGGAATGTTCTGTCAACACCGATAGATGTCTCGATAACGTAAGGCACATAACTTTCGTTAAGCTCAGGATCAAAATACTTGATGTTCTTGCCTGAATATTTTTCGTGACTCGAAAGGTCAAAATTTGTTCTTGAGTGAATACCTTCAACTTCTTTGAAACCAAAAGGCATTTCAAACTCTATATCAGTAGCTGCATTCGCGTAATGAGCCAGCTTATCGTGATCGTGGTATCTGTATTTCTGATCGCCAAGACCAAGAGCCTTGTGCCATTTCAGTCTGGTTTCTTTCCATTTTGCAAACCATTCCAGCTCAGTACCCGGTTTGACAAAAAACTGCATTTCCATCTGTTCGAACTCACGCATTCTGAATATAAACTGACGGGCGACAATCTCATTTCTGAAAGCCTTGCCAATCTGAGCAATACCAAAAGGCAACTTCATACGACCGGTCTTCTGAACATTCAGATAATTCACAAAAATACCCTGAGCCGTTTCAGGTCTCAGATATACTTTCATCGCACCATCTGAAGTCGAACCCATTTCAGTGCTGAACATAAGGTTAAACTGCCTTACTTCAGTCCAGTTTTTTGTACCTGAAATCGGACAAACTATCTCTTCGTCAACAATGATCTGTCTTAATTCATCCAGATTTGAATCGTTTAAAGCTTTGGCAAAACGGGTATGCAAATCATCACGTTTCTTCTGATGCTCTATGACCCTTGCATTGGTTGACCTGAACTGAGCTTCGTCAAAAGCATCGCCAAAACGTTTAGCAGCCTTTTCAACCTCTTTTTCAATCTTATCGTCATACTTAGCAAGTTGCTCCTCGATAAGCACATCGGCACGATAGCGTTTCTTCGAATCCTTGTTATCAATCAAAGGATCATTAAAAGCATCCACATGACCTGAGGCCTTCCATATAGTCGGGTGCATGAAGATAGCTGAATCGATACCAACTATGTTTTCATTGAGCAGAACCATCGCATCCCACCAATACTTCTTTATGTTGTTTTTTAACTCTACACCATTTTGGCCATAATCATATACTGCAGCCAGTCCATCATAAATTTCGCTTGATGGAAATATAAATCCATACTCCTTACAGTGCGAAACCAACTTCTTAAATACGTCTTCCTGTTGAGCCATTATTGTTATTTATTTATTTAAGCGGCTGCAAAGTAAGTGATTTTTTTGGATTATATTTGCACTTTTGGTAAGCAAAACTTAGTAAAGTTTAAGAATTTATGGATGACCATGAAATGGATGATGAGTTGATTAAAAATGATGACTTGTCAGAATCACATGAAGACGAATCTGCTGATTTGACTCCTGATGCAGGAAATATAGATAATACCGAAGGCGGGCACTCAGACTACCAGGTACCCGACATGAAAGATGCGGTAATAAGACACCATCTTTCGGGAATGTATCAAAACTGGTTTCTGGATTATGCTTCGTATGTAATACTCGAACGCGCAGTTCCAAATATATCCGACGGATTGAAACCTGTCCAGAGACGTATCCTCCACTCGATGAAACGCCTCGATGACGGCAGATACAACAAAGTGGCCAATATCATCGGGCATACGATGCAGTTTCACCCCCATGGTGATGCATCTATCGGTGATGCACTTGTACAGCTTGGCCAAAAAGACATGCTGATCGATTGCCAGGGTAACTGGGGCAACATTCTCACAGGTGACAGCGCAGCTGCTCCCCGTTATATTGAAGCCAGACTTTCAAAATTTGCCCTTGACGTAACTTTCAATCCCAAAATCACCGAATGGAAGCCATCCTATGACGGCAGGAACAAAGAGCCGATAGAATTACCGGTCAAGTTTCCGCTTCTGATAGCCCAGGGCGTTGAGGGCATAGCAGTAGGTCTGTCATCCAAAATACTGCCACACAATTTCAATGAAATCATCACAGCCTGCATCTCACATCTCAGGGGTGAGGACTTTGAGCTTTACCCTGACTTCCCTACCGGAGGTTCCATAGATGTTTCCAGATACAATGACGGCGAGCGCGGAGGCGCAGTTAAAGTCAGAGCCAAGATCAACAAACTTGATTCCAAGACTCTGGTCATAACAGAAATACCTTACGGCAAAACCACTTCCATCGTAATCGAGTCTATCCTTAAAGCCAATGATAAAGGCAAGATTAAAATCCGTAAGGTAGATGACAATACAGCTCAATGCGTTGAGATACTGGTACATCTGGCTCCCGGGGTTTCATCAGACAAGACAATAGATGCACTTTATGCATTCAGCGACTGCGAAGTAAGCATTTCGCCAAACTGCTGCGTGATCAGAGAAGAAAGACCTGCATTCTTAACCATTTCTGATGTACTGAGATATTCCACCGAAAGGACTCTTGCACTCCTCAAAAAAGAGCTTGAAATCCACAGGGATGAGCTGCAGGAAAGCCTGCTTTACTCGAGTCTCGAGAAAATCTTCATCGAAGAGAGGATATACAAAGACAAGGCTTTTGAAGACAGCAAGGATATGGATCAGGCAATTAACCATATCGACAAAAGACTTGAACCGTTCAAACCCAATTTCATAAGGGAAATCACCAGAGAAGATATCCTCAGACTTATGGAAATCAAGATGGGTCGTATCCTCAAATTTAATTCGGTAAAAGCTGAAGAACAGATAGCTTCTCTGCTTGAACAAATCGAGGAGACCAACAATAATCTTGAAAATATCGTAAACTACACTATAGAATGGTTTGAAACCCTGCAGAAGAAATACGGCAAGAATTATCCGAGAAGGACTGAAATCAGGAATTTCGATACCATTGAAGCCGCCAAAGTAGTCGAAGCAAACGAAAAACTCTACATCAACCGTGAAGAAGGTTTCATAGGAACAGGACTTAAGAAAGACGAATATATCTGCCCTTGCTCAAGCATTGACGACGTCATCATTTTCTATAAGGACGGTAAACTCAAGGTTGTAAAAATCACCGAAAAAATGTTTGTCGGCAAAAACATCCTGTATGTAAACGTATTCAAGAAAAACGACACCAGAACCATTTACAACCTTGTTTACAGACATGGCAAGGATGGAGCCGCCTATATCAAAAGATTTGCGGTCAGCGGTATTACAAGAGACAAGGAGTATGACCTGACACAGGGCCTCAACGGCTCAAGAATACTCTATTTCAGCGCTAACCCCAATGGTGAAGCCGAAGTCATCAAGGTAACCCTCAAACCCGGACCCCGTATCAAGAAACTCCAGTTTGACAAAGACTTCAGCGAGATAGCCATCAAAGGCCGTCAGTCAATGGGTAATATTCTGACAAAAAACGACATTCACAGGATAGCCCTCAAACAAAAAGGAGGTTCAACTCTTGGAGGCAGACAAGTCTGGTTTGACCCCGATGTATTAAGATTAAACTATGACGGCAGGGGCAATTACCTTGGAGAATTCCTCAGCGATGACAAGATACTTGTAGTGACGAAGTCAGGCAATTACCATCTTACAAATTTTGATCTCAGCAATCACTTCGAGGATGATCTGTTGAAGATTGAAAAATATGATGACAGTAAAGTCTGGACAGTTGCATTATATGATGCCGACCAGCAAAATTACCCTTATCTCAAAAGATTTACATTTGAAGCAACTAATAAACCTGTTTCATTTTTGGGAGACAATAATAAATCCAGACTAATCCTGCTCACAGATGTATATTACCCAAGGGTTGAAGTCATATTTGGCGAAGGCGACAGTTTCAGAGAAAAACTGATCATAGATTGTGATGAATTTATCACTGTCAAAAGTTTTAAAGCTAAAGGTAAGCGTATAACGACTTTTAAAGTTGACACTATCAATGAGCTTGAGCCTGTCCGTTTCCCTGAGAAGCCCGAAGAGCCCGAAGAGCCTGAACAGGTCGATATAGATGATGAAGAAACCGATATGCCGGTTGAAAGCGATGTTGACATCGAAGATGAAATCATTGGCCAGATGAAACTATTTGATTGATGATTGCCGTAAAACATAAAACTGTTTTTCTGTTTCTTGCAGCCCTATGCCTATCGCTTTACGCTTTAGCTCAGGATCAAAACTGGAAAAGCAATTCCTGGCAATACGGCGTAGGCAGCACCTATATCTATGACGATTATATATCTCCGGTTTCATACAACAGCCCTTCGGTAAGACTTGTCAATGAAAAGATCATGCCTCTGGGCCGTTTACTCCCGGATGATAAATATGACTGGTACAACATTTATAATTTCACGCTGATACCTTCCATTGACAAAAGTGTTTCAGGAGCATACCTTTACAGTATCCAGGCCGAATTTAAAAACACGGTACTGCATAAGTTTGGCGAAAATAAATTTTGCAATCTGTATGCCGGAGGACTTATTTCATTAAAAGGCGGAGGCCGTCTTGTGCAGCAGACACGCAACAACCCCGGCTCAGCCGATATCATGACAGACCTTGGCGTCGCCTTTGCTGCAGATCGCCGTTTTAAGTTATTTGGAAAAGAACTGTTTGCAAGATACCTATTAAATATCCCTTTAATAGGGCTGACCTTTTCACCTGAATACACCCAGACCTATTACGAGATTTTTTATCTGGGCAATTATGCCGAAACCATCAGATTCACACATCCGTTTAACAAACAGCAATGGATGCAGCAGCTAAGTCTTGATGTACCCCTTTACGGCAAACGAAGCGGTTTGAGATTCAGCTACTGGAACGAAGGGCGCATCAGCAGGTTAAACGATCTGAATATCAGGATACTGTCAGATCATTTCTCGGTAGGTTATATCAAATATTTCAGGGTTTTATAATTGGAAGTCATGAATAAACCAAATCCACTCGCCACTGCTCAGCGCAAAATACGCACCCCGGAATACAGAACTTTGGTTTCGCCCGGGGGAAGAAGATTTATGAGTCGGTATTTCATGACTCAAAAGAGAATATTCTTTCCTTTTTTACTTCTCTTACTTTTGCTCTTCGCTTCATGCAGAGAGGAAATCAACCAGGAGTACGACTCGATCACGATTTTTGAAACCGCATGGGATATACTTGATACCAAATACTGCTTCTTTAAAGAGAAAAATGTGGACTGGGATAAGCTGCATAATGATTATCTGGCAAAAATCAAAAAAGACACCCCGCAGGATTCGCTGTTTTATATCATCGGCAGCATGATTTGCGAGCTCAAGGACGGGCACGTCAACCTGTATTCATCAAAAGACGTGATCCGCTACTGGAAATGGTTTGCAGACTATCCTGTAAATTTTGATGAAAAGCTTGAAGATATTTACCTGGGCAAAAACTACAGTATTTCCTCAGGCATTTGCTATACTACTATTAAAGGCGATATCGGATACCTCACCTACCGAAATTTTTCATCGGGTATCAATGATAATGGACTTGATCATATCCTGACAAAATATCAGAACAGCCCCGGCATTATCATTGATATCAGAAACAATACCGGCGGCGACCTGAGCAATGTTGACAAGATTGCCTGCCGTTTCACTGAAACCGGTTTCACAAGCGGATATATTTCTCACAAGACAGGTCCGGGGCACAATGATTTTTCCGAATTATACCCTGTCCGCATCGAGCCATCCGAAAGAGTCCGTTACAAAGGTAAAGTCGTGGTCCTTGCCAACAGGTCATGTTACAGTGCTGCAAACTTCTTTGTTGCTGTCATGAAGCAGCTGCCTAACGTTACTATCATGGGTGACAAATCAGGTGGTGGCGGCGGTTTCCCGATCAACTCCGAGCTGCCCAATGGCTGGTTGCTAAGATTCTCGTCATGCCCTAATTATGATCAAAACAAAGCACTCATAGAGGATGGCATAGAGCCCGACGTTCATGTCAATCTCAAACCTGATGATGTGGACAAAGGCATTGACACTATCATAGAGGAAGCCGTGAAGTTTTTGCAGAAATAAATTATAGCTTTCAAATACTCACTCTGCAAATAACACCCCGTCATAAAATAGACCTTATTGCGCTAAACCTGACGCCGGGCAAAGATGGTTATGATTGTGAACAATTTTCTCTTGCATCAATCCTGGCACCAGATAAAAAGTTGTGTAAAGATTATAATTCCCCTGAAAACATCTTTTTCTGCGACTTTTGTTGGTTTTTACAAAAAAATACTACCTTTGCAGTCCCTAATCAAAAGAATGCGCTTGTGGTGTAATTGGTAGCCACGCCAGACTTAGGATCTGGTGCCGAGAGGCGTGGGGGTTCGAGTCCCTTCAGGCGCACAAAAGGACAACTTCAAAACAGGTTGTCCTTTTTTATTTGAGTCATACACTTCACCCCATCGCAAATTTTCAGTTTTTCCCGGCTACATCAGTTTCCAACGATGTAGATCTTTTCTTTTGTCTCAAAATATCATATCCGGCTAAACCTATCACTTATGATAGCCTTGTATTTATCTTTATAATCATCACTCAGGAAACTCAAATCTATCATCTCAATCCATTCAGGCATAGATTTAGCCATTTTTTTAAATATGTTTTGTTGCTGCTTTTCTTCAATATTTAAGGTATTCATTGCAGCAATAAAATCCTGTTTTTTAATTTTCTTTTTCTTCCCGTTAAGACTAAGGGCTAATTCTTCATCGTCTGATGGATTCACAAGAGCTGTATTGATTAAATCATAAGCCGGTGAAAGCGTCATTCCAATGCCGGGCTGTTCAAGCAGGGAAAAATTTTTAAGATGCATATCCGCATTGCCGGATAGGAATGAAAATAGAACTAATTCAAAAAAGTTTATCAGGTCCAAACCCGGAGTAGCAGAATATTTAAGGATGGCTTTGCCAATCTGTTCATAACTACCATGATACTTGTCTTCTGTCATTCTTTCAGTAAGCTGGCACATATCTTCCATTGCCAATTTACTTTTTTTTGTCCTGTCAACCCGTTTGGTTATATAAGCTAAATTGCCCTGATTGAGTCTGATCAAACTATGAGGAGCTGTTTTAATTGAGGTTATTTGAGCCATATGCATAGTCAGATCTTCTACTTCAGGCAATTGAGGGTACTGTATTGCCGGTGGTTTCAATATATATCCTCCCCATAGACCAACTATAGTAAATCTTCGCTCTGTTCCTTTTTTTATACCTCCGGAAATATGTAATGAAAGTTTAGCTTGTACGCCTGTAACAGCTGTCTGACTTTTTATTACTTCTTTGGCAAGAGACTCGATATCTTCTTCTGAATACATTAATGCCGGGGGAGTTGACAGACCAAAAATCTTCTTCGAACAATTTGCATGGAAGTCCTGCTCATTTTCGTCTAATGGCTTATAACAAAACAGACATCGTTTCATTGGTATTCCTCCTCTTTTACCTGCTCAACACTTACAGCACCTATGCAATCTTTACAACATGCCAATAACAATCCCATCCGGTCTCTTGGATTTAGTTTCCAGTTTTTTTCGGCTATATCAAGCAACCAGCCTTCAGGTATTAATCCGTCAAAAAATGGAAACAATACTTTAGATTGATATGGGGATTCCCTCACCGGTAAAGTCAGACTTACAGGGCGTGCATTAGTCTTAGATAAATACGATTTTTCATACTCAAAAAGATATCCGTTTTCGTCCTGAATTAACCAACCGGCTACCTGGTTTTCTATTAATATTTTAGCTTTTCGCATTTATCAGATTTTAATCAATTATCTATTTCATACACTTTAGGTACCGGTCCAACCTCATAGCCAAACAGTTGTAAAACCTGATTTACTTTATCAAGTCTCAAACTCTGCTTACCTTGCTCCAACTCACGTATAAAACGTAATCCTACTCCTGCTTTTTCAGCCAGCTCCGGTTGTGTGAGTTTTACGGATTTTCTTTTTTCTTTTATAAAGTCAGCTATATTCATTTTATACCCTTTTGGGTGCAAATATAAAATTTTTTATTAATCATACACCCTTTCGGGTATATTATTTTAAAAGTATGCATGATTATACCCTTTCGGGTAATGACTGATATATTACCGGGTGTATTAATACCTGATTACAAGAACTTTTATATAAAGGAATACCCTTATCCTCAGTTAGTCCCGACTCGTCAGCACTCGATGCCGGCAACCACTTCGCACTGCCATCGCCGGTCCGTCAAGTCGTCTTCGGGTAAGACGTTTCACTGCGGTACGCTAGCCCATTTTATTAATTGACTTGCAGTGATCTCCT
>CAZCPI010000048.1:0-16321 GCA_964500535.1 uncultured Bacteroidales bacterium | reverse complement strand
TGTTTGTCAAGCAATTGTTTTTTTGACAAAAACCAGATAAGCGGGAAAAATACAAGGAAAAAGAAACCAATCATAACCATAAGGTGGAAAGTATAGAAAGTCAACGGCACATTTGGCACATTTTCATTTTTATTTGGCAGGAAGCCATATCCGAAATGACCATAATTTTCTTCAAGCGTATTCTTGTGCACTAAAGCAAGAGAATCATTACCTGCTTTTTTCTCTTTTCTGTATGAATTAAGAGCATCCACCGCCAGCTTGCCGCGAGCCATCTTTTCATCTACTGACAATGCAACAGATTGTTTCCCATTTTTATCTGTTAAAGTGAAACCACCGTTCATTAAATCTCTGACTCCGGGTACAAAAGCATTAAAATCTCTGTAGGAAAGGAAAGACAAAAATCCCGGAATTTCAATTTTCGCTATAAAAGGTTTTTCATTTCCGTCCCATGATTTTAACGAAGGATTTAAAACTCCTATAGCAACAAGTCCGGCATTCTCTTTACCCTCGTAGAGCCCTTCCATTGCAGCCAGTTTCATCGGCTGTTTTTGAGCTACCTGATAAGCAGAGCCATCTCCCGTCAAAACTGTCAGGAAAGTGCCAAGGAAACCGAAAACTGCAGCTATACTTATACTTTTTAAAGCCAGATTTTTTTCCTTTTTTTTAAGCAGAAACCATGCACTTATGCCAACACAAAAGGCCGAACCAAGTATCCATCCTGAAAATACAGTGTGAGTAAACTTATTAATGGCGACAGGCGAAAACAAAACCGCCCAAAAATCAGCCATTTCGTTTCTCATAGTGTCGGGATTAAAACTCATACCATCCGGAAATTGCATCCAGGCATTTGCCACAAGAATCCATAAAGCGGAAATAGTGGCGCCACCAACTGTAAGCCAGGTTGATGCCAGATGGAATCCTTTACTAACTTTATTCCAGCCGAAAAACATGACAGCTATAAAAGTAGATTCCATGAAGAAAGCCAGAATACCTTCTATTGCAAGCGGCGCTCCGAAAATATCACCAACGAACCAACTGTAATTAGACCAGTTGGTGCCAAATTCAAATTCAAGAATTATCCCGGTAGCGACTCCAATTGCAAAGTTTACTCCAAACAATTTCATCCAGAATTTTGTAATTCTCTTCCATTCAACGTCACCGGTTTTTACATAAATGGTTTCCATTATGGAAATAATAACACCCAATCCTAAAGTTAAAGGAACAAACAACCAATGATAAATTGCGGTAAGTGCAAACTGTGCTCTTGACCAGTCAACCAGCGAAAAATCTGATGCATCCATTTGTATTATTTTACAGGTTTATCAATATTATTGCTTCTTTTAAGCATTTCAGTATTTACATATTCGGCTTTTTGTTTGTCGTCTGCAAACTTGACTTTTAAAAAATCCGGAAAGAAAATCAGTTTTAAAACAAAAAATATTATGAATACTTTAACGATTATTATCAACCACAGGGTTTTACCCAGTCTCATATCACGGAAACCTTCATAATAAAACCGGAAGACAGTGTTAAAAATATTCTTCATGAGTAAAGGATTTTGTAATAAAAATAGCAATTATTTAGTATCAATGATTATTTGAGAAGAAAAATGAATAAAAAATCCCCGGAATCTTTCAGAACTCCGGGGATAAAAACAAATTATTTTAAATTATGTATTCTAAAGATCAGAATTTGTGAGATTTACTTAATGGTATTGAAACCGAAACCCTTGTACCTTCATTTACGGTAGATTCAATAGAAATATAACCGCCGTTTTTAGTTATGAATTCTTTACACAGTATAAGACCTAAACCCGTCCCATCTTCGCGTTCTGTACCGTAAGTCTTTACTGATTCATTAACCTTAAATAGTTTCTGAATGTTTTCTTCTGAAATACCAACACCGTTATCTTTAACATTGACCACAGCAAAGTCACCATCTTTTTTCAGAGATATTCTGATTTTGCCACCTCTTGGAGTGTATTTTATCGAATTACCTGTGATGTTCCTGAAAACAGAAGAAATCATTGCATCGTCAGCAAAAACATATAATTCTTCAGACGGTACAAGCTCAATTGTGTGACCTTTTTTTGAAGCAATGGAATCCAGAAGATTGAGCTCATCATTAATAAATGACAAAATAGGGAAATTATCAGGTTCAAAAGGCATATTGCCTGTCTGAATTTTTGACCAGTCAAGCAAATTCTGAAGTAATTTGTACGTTTGTTCAGACACCTGTCTTATATTCGAAATAATACTTTTCTTTTCTTCGTCAGGAAACATTTCAAAACCGGTAGTAAGAACTTCCGTGAAACCAAGTAAACCTCCGAATGAATCTTTAAGGTCATGCGCAATAATTGAAAAGAATTTGTCCTTGGTTGCATTAGCCTGAGCAAGTTCACTTGTCCTTTCTTCAACAAGTTTTTCCAGATTTTCGTTAATGGCTTCAAGCTCCTTATTCTTTTTCTTTATCTCCTCTTCCTGCAGGAAACTTCTGACTGCTTCCCTTACAGTTAATATCAGATCATCTCTGTCCCAGGGTTTCGGAATATATCTGTAAAGGTTGGCTTTATTAATCGCGTTTGTTATACCATCAATATTGGCGTGACCAGTGAGCAAAATTTTTAAGGTATGTGGATTTTTTTTATGAACTTTGATTAGAAATTCGTCTCCACGCATTCCCGGCATCAGGTAATCTGATATTACAACCGGAATCTCATACTTATTTTCAACCAATTCTTCGTAAATTTCAAGAGCTTCTTCTGCAGTAGTAGAAGTTTCTATGAGATATTGATTTTCAAAGAAAGGTCCAAGCTGATCTTTTAAGGCTTCGAGAATAATGTCTTCATCATCTACGCATATAATGGCCTGTTTCATAAAGTTCGTTATTTATGTAATTATTATTTTTCCTGATTTAATGGTATTTCTATTATAAAAGTTGCACCTGCTCCCGGTTCTGATTCACAATAAATCTTTCCCTTATGACTCTCTATAATCTGTTTTGAAAGATCAAGACCAATCCCGGTACCTAAACCTTTTGGTTTAGTAGTAAAATATGGCTCAAATATTCTTGATCTAACTTCTTCAGACATTCCCGGACCGTTATCCTTAAATATTACTCTGATAACATCATCAGATTGAAGAAAGTTCACAGTAATAGATAATGTGCCTGATTCTCCCATTGCCTGAATAGCGTTTGTTATGATATTTGTCCAAACCTGGCAAATCTCATCCTGTCTGCAAAAAACAGGTGGAACACTCTCTAAATTAGTGATGATTTCTGTTTTAGAGTGTTTTATCATATTTGAAGTCAGAATCAAAACAGTGTTTATTGTTTCATTGATATCAGTAGCTTCAAATTCACCGGCTTCATTTTTATAAATATAACTTCTTAAAGCTCTTACAACTTTTGAAGCTTTCTCTACAGAAACCATTATGTTGTTGGTGTTTCTTTTCAATGAGAAAAGAACTTTTAAAATGCTGAGTAGACGTTGTGAATGAGGCTGTTTTAAGAATTCAAGATATTCTTCATTAGAATGATTGAGTTTCAGGGAAACCAGGGTGTCAGCGACAACAGGTGCATTTTCAATATTGTTTTCTTCGAGGAAGATAGACAAATCACGTTTCCTTTGTCTTTCTTCTTTAGAGAAAACCGAAATATCTCTGGCATCAGACTCGGTTAGTAATTTAAATAACCAGTTGATTTCAGTTTCGGTTGCATTATGCAGTAACCAGGGAAGGTCTGTGTTTATTTTATCGACTACTTCTGCAATATTAGAAGAGCTTGCTTTAATAGCACCTAAAGGTGTATTAATTTCATGAGCGATACCACCTATCAGACTGCCTAGTGCTGCCATTTTTTCGGCAAAGACAAGTTTATTCTGAGTTTTGCTAAGTTCTTCAATAGTATCTTCAAGTTGTTTATTTTTCTCCTTAAGTTTGTCTTCAGCCTGTTTTAAAGCCGTAATATCCCTTGTTATTCCAAAAGTACCAATGATTTCACCGTTATTATCTTTAAGAGGAGATTTTGTTGACTGTGCCCAGGAAACCTTACCATCTTTTGTTATAATTTTTTCTTCCTTAATTATGCTTTCTCCGGTTTCCATTATTCCTTTTTCATCTTCAAAAGCTTTTCTTGCATGATCTTCATCAAAAAAATCTGAATCAGACTTGCCAATAATATCTTTTAAAGATTCACAACCAAGAAATTTCATATGTGATTTACTGTTCATCAGAAATTTACTTTCTTTATCCTTGAAATAAATTCTGAGAGGAACTTCTTCCATAACAGTCTTCAGTATTATCTGTTGATTTTGTCTGAATTGTTCAGATAAAACTTCTTTAGTAATGTCTTTTATCCTTTTTAGTACAAAATCAGGTTTGCCATCCTTGTCTGTAAATAAAATAGCAGTGACTTCAACCTGAACTACTGCACCCGATTTAGCAAGCCTGGTGGAAAAAAACTGGATATCAGATTTACTGCCTTTTATCAACTGGTCGATAAAAGCAATTTCTCTTTCATATGCTTCCTTTGATACATATAAAGAGTATGCTTTACTTCTTATCTCATCATCAGTGTATCCTATCAGCTCTCTGTAGGCATCATTGAATCTGATAATATTTCCGTTGAGGTCAACAAGAATGCTGCATGTTGAGGAATTTCTTATCAACAAGTCAAAAATCAGCTCAAGGTCATAAACATTCATATGCTGCGGGTTTATTATGTAATGTTTTGTAAAGTAAGTAAGTAAACAGCCTCAATCCTCATTGCATCTGCAATTTGATACATTTGGCAGGGTAGAATATGCGAAAATAGGTTTATTCACATAAAAAAACAAATAAACATACTACTTAATTTAAATGAATTGATATTGGATTTCATTTAAAAATTATCTTTGTTTAATGAATCAAATAAAATATGAGGTATAAAAATAAATTACGTTCGATAATATTTGTATTCTTTGCAACTTTACCTTTATTGTTTGCGGGTGCCGGCGCTGTTGAGACGAGCGCTAAAAAAGTAATTCATACCGGTAAGGCATCTTATTACAGCGACAAATTTAACGGAAGGAAGACTTCCAGTGGTGAGATATTCAGGAACAACCACTATACTGCCGCACATCCGTATCTTCCGTATGGAACAGTTGTTAAAGTCACTAATCTTGAAAATCAAAAGACTGTCAAAGTAAAGATTAATGACAGATTCAGACCCGGTAAAGGTCATATAATCGACATTACCAAAGCTGCAGCAAGAGAGATTGACTTAATCAGATATGGAATGGCAAGAGTCAGCCTGGAAGTTATCAATGATACTATTACTGAAAACCTGATTATAAACGATTCAATTCCACAGGGATTCATAACTGAAAAATTGATTGAGCCAGGACCACAGGTAATTGGTGGAACAGTATTTCCACAATCAACAATAAACATTGATAAAAATATTTCAAACAGGCTTAAATAATACATCCAAATAGTGCTTTTCCTGGCATGCGGCGTTCCATATGGCCTTAATGTAAAAAATCAAAAATAACATATGAACTCTTTAAATGAAAAATACAATTTAAAATGCACGGGCTTTTTTATTACTGCATTTGTAGTATTATTTATTCGGATTATTCCGGTTTCTGCAGCTTCATGGGGCGATACCGGCAACGGTACATATATAAATCCGATTTTGAATGCCGATTACTCAGATCCGGATGTAATAAGGGTAAATGATAAGTATTATATGGTTTGTTCCGAATTCCACTTTACGGGGATGCCTGTACTTGAATCGGATGATATGGTCAACTGGAAAATAATTTCTCAGGTATTCGATCATTTTGATTACCCGGGATGGACTACAAATGAAAGGTATGCAGGTGGCTCATGGGCTCCATCAATCAGGTATCATGACGGGAAATTCTGGATATTTTTCTGTAACAGGCACGAAGGATTATTTATGTCAAACGCCACAGATCCTCATGGCCCGTGGTCTCCTTTGCATAATCTGAAAGTAATTGAAAAATGGGAAGATCCGTGCCCTTTCTGGGATGACGATGGCAAAGCTTATCTAGGCAGAAGCCAATGGGGTGCAGGGCCCATTATTATACACAGGATGTCTCCTGATGGCAAAACACTGCTTGACGATGGAGTTACTGTTTATACAGGACCAGTTGCTGAGGGAACAAAGATTTTTAAAAGAAACGGATTCTATTATATAAGTATACCTGAAGGCGGGGTCGAGCAAGGCTGGCAGACAGTACTGAGGTCAAAGAATATTTACGGCCCGTACGTAAAGAAAGTAGTCCTTGAAAAAGGAAGTACTGAAATTAATGGTCCGCATCAGGGCGCTTTTGTGGATACTCCTGACGGCGATTTATGGTTTTATCATTTTCAAATGACCGGACCATTGGGCAGAGTAGTACATCTTCAACCGGCAAGATGGGTTGATGACTGGCCGGTTGCAGGTGTTGACATTGACATGAATGGAATAGGTGAACCGGTTTATGTCTGGAAGAAACCTGTAAATAGTAAAGATTTCAAAATAATTTCTCCCCAGACTTCTGATGAGTTTTCAGAAAATGAATTGGGAATTCAATGGCAGTTCAACCATAATCCTGTTAAAGGTGCAATTTCATTAACTGAGAAACCCGGATGGTTGAGCCATAAGGCATTAAAATCAGAGAGCATGCTGAAATCAAGAAACATGCTTACTCAAAAATTAATGGGTTATATTAGCTCTGCTACTGTTCTTATGGATTTTAGTAAAATGAAAAACGGGCAAAAGTCCGGTCTCTGCTGTTTGGGTAAAGAATATTTTGCTTTGGGTGTTATGAAAATAAATAATATAACATATTTGTATACTGATGCAAATAGTATAGTTGAAAAGAATATTGCTATAAAAACAGATAAGATCTATCTTAAAGTTGATATTGATGCTGTTACCAATCATAATGAATTTTTTTATAGTTTTAACGGAAAAGAATACAAACAGATTGGGAAACCTTTCAAGCTGATGTTTGGTAACTGGAAAGGTGCAAGAGTATGTCTGTTTAATTATAACGAAATTGAAGATGGAGGTGTGGTTTCATTTGATTGGTTCAGATACAGTCATGATGGGCCGGCGAATCCGTCGAATACAGATAAATGAAGCGTTTATCAAAAAAAATAATGTTCTGTAAAAAAAATAAATACTGATGAAAAACACTTTCGGCACAGATAACAAATGCTTTCGGCAAAATGTGTTGAGGCTTTTGCCATTGATTATTGTTGCATTGACACTTTTTATATCAGGATGCAACAAAAAAAATCAAAGTATTGATGATTTGAAGATGCTTGAAGGAGGCAAAATTTTTGCTGTCCCTTCAGGTACAGCTGCAGACCAGATGGTTTTAAAAAAGTTTCCTGACGCGAAAATCCTTTATTTTAATTCTGTAATGGATTGTGCTCTGGCTGTAAAAGACGGTAAAGCAGATGCCTCTTCTTATGATTTGCCCGTTTTGAAAAATCTTGCAGCCAAGGTTTCAGGACTGAAAGTGCTGGATGAATTGATAATGAACGATAGTTATGGTTTTGCCGTGCAGTTGAAAAACACTGAGCTAAAGAAAACCATGGACGAAGTCCTTCATGAAATCAAAGCTGATGGGAAGTATAAAGAAATGTCAAAAAGGTGGTTTCCTGCTCAGGGAAGTCCCGGACCCATGCCTGATATTAAATATGACGAAACCGCGGGCGTTTTAAGATTCGGTACGGCAGCGGTAACTGAACCAATGTCTTATGTTGACGGAAATCAAAATGTGGTTGGTTTCGACATAGAATTTGCTGCATATATTGCAAAAAAACTGGGTAAAAAGCTTGAGATTGTAAACATGGAATTTGGTGCCATGCTCCCTGCTCTTATATCGGGTAAGGTTGATATGGTAGGAGCAGGACTTTCAATCACTGAAGAAAGAGCTAAAAGTGTACTCTTTTCTGAATCATATTATCCCAGCGGTATTGCTGTACTTGTTAAGGATAATGCTGTTGAAGAAAAAGCAAAAAGCAAAGGCACTTGTAAGTTAAAGACTCTGGATGATGTAACCGGCAAGAAAGTCGGAGTATTGCTTGGGTCTATACATGAAACTTACGCGATAGAAAATTTGCCGGATACAAAAATACTTCAGTTTCAGAATGTATCAGACCTTGGTACAGCACTGAAAAAAGGTAAGGTGGATGTCGCGATTTATGACCATATGTGTCTGAAACCATTTCTTTCAGAAAACCCTGACGTTGATATACTTGTGCCGAATGTCCATTATTTCCCGATTGCGGCGCCCTTTAAAAAAGGGAATACGGTACTCAGAACAAAATTTAACAAGTTTCTTGCTGAAATCATAAGTAATGGCGTTTATGATGATATGTCAAAGAGATGGATTGATAATGATGTTTACGAAATGCCTGAAATCGATTTCTCAAAAGCGCAGAGTAATCTGAGAGTCGGAATAGTAAGTGATCTTGGCATGCCATTCAGTTTCGTGAAAGATGGTAAGGTTATGGGTCTCGAGATTGAACTTGCTATGAGGTTTGCTCAATACATGGGTTTGAAATTCGTTCCTGTTGATATGCAGTTTGGAAGTATAATATCCTCTCTGTCAACCTCAAAGATAGATCTGGCGATTTGCTCTATGATGATAACCGAAGAAAGAGAAAAGCAGGTTGATTTCTCGGATCCGTATTATGAATCAGGGATTTCAATAATCGCCCAAAAAAATAATATTGTAAAAGGTACACCAAAATACACTAAACTTGAAGATATTGCTGATAAGACCATTGGAATATATTCAGGTACGGTTCATGACAAATTTATTGCTGAGAATTATCCAAAGGCTAAAATCAAAAGATTTGATTTATCGGCCGACATGGTTTTGTCTCTGAGAACAGGCAAAATTGATGTGGCTATGTTTGATATGGCTGCAACAAAAGTGATAATTAATAAGAATCCTGATTTGGGTGTTTTGACCAATGATGTAATGGATATGCCTCTTGGGATTGGTTTCAACAAGAAGAATGCTGCATTACGTGATGAATTCAACAGATTTCTCAATGAGATAAAAGGTAATGGCAAACTGGATGAAATGCATAAAAGATGGTTTGAGGATGATCCTGAGAAAGCTGTTATGCCAAAGCTCGATTATCAGTCAGGTAATAAGAAACTTGTTGCAGCCGTTTCTGTAGATGATCTTCCTTATGTATCATTTTTTAATAACACTTTCGTAGGCTTTGATGTCGAATTAATCCAGAGATTTGCAGAATGGGGACATTACAATATGCAGTTGGTTATTATTGATTTCCCTGCATTGGTCACTGCTTTATCTTCAGGGAAGGTTGATTTGATCGCAGATGGTATAGCAATCACTGAGGAAAGGAGTAAATCAATCGATTTCTCAGATACATACGGACTATTCAAGACTTCAGTAATAGCAAAAAAAGCTGATTTACCGGGAGGATACAATGTGGCACCGGTAAAGAAAAAAAGTTTCATTAAGTCTGTTTATGATAGCTTTTACAATAATATTATTCTTGAAGACAGGTATAAACTGATTTTAGACGGTCTCAAAGTAACTATTATTATTTCAATTTTATCTGCTTTATTGGGTACGTTGCTTGGCGGACTTATTTGTTTTATGAGAATGTCAAAGAAAAAAGCAATCTCTCTGATTGCTAAACTCTTTATATCACTTATCAGAGGTACCCCGGTTCTGGTATTACTTATGATAATTTTCTATGTTGTATTCTCGTCGGTTAACATAAATCCTGTAATTGTAGCAATACTTGCATTTGGAATCAACTTTGGAGCGTATGTGTCCGAAATGTTCAGAACCTCGATTGAGAGTGTCGATAAAGGACAACATGAAGCCGGCATTGCGGGTGGTTTCACCAAAATACAGACGTTTATATTTATTATTATGCCTCAGGCATTGAAGCAGGTGCTTCCTGTTTATAAAGGAGAGTTTATTTCTCTGGTTAAAATGACTTCAATCGTAGGATATATAGCGGTACAGGATATTACCAGAGCCAGCGATATTATCAGAAGCAGGACTTTTGATGCATTTTTCCCGCTGATTATGGCTGCTGTTATTTATTTGCTGCTTGCATGGCTTTTAACATGGGCTCTGGATAAAATTGAGATTTCTGTAGATCCGAAAAGAAAAAAAATAAAAAGGGTAGAGGAGGTGAATATATGATAACCGTTGAACATCTTTCGAAATATTTTGGAGAATTGGCAGTACTTAAAGATGTCAATGCAACCATAGAAAAAGGAGAAGTAATATCAATAATCGGTCCTTCGGGTACAGGTAAAAGTACATTTCTGAGATGCCTTAATCTTTTGGAGAATCCTACCGGCGGCAATATAATTATTGACGGGGTTTCATTGATGGAAAAAGGTACCAATATTGCCAGAGTCCGTCAAAAGATGGGTATGGTTTTCCAGTCTTTTAACCTTTATTCCCACCTTACAATTCTTGAAAACCTTACTATCGGACCTGTTAAACTACTAAAGAAGACCCATGCTGAAGCCAATAAGAAGGCATTTGAACTGCTTAAACTTGTTGGGCTTGCCGAAAAAGCATATAATTTTCCTGACGAGTTATCCGGTGGTCAAAAGCAAAGGGTAGCGATAGCGAGATGTCTTGCCATGGAATGTCAGATAATCCTTTTTGATGAACCCACTTCAGCCCTTGACCCTACTATGGTAAGTGAAGTTCTTGCCGTAATCAGGAGATTAGCCAGGGAAGGTTTGACTATGATTATTGTCACTCATGAGATGGAATTCGCAAAAAATACTTCCAGCAGAGTGTTTTATATGGATGAAGGTATAATTTATGAAGAAGGTTCGCCTGAACAGATATTTGAGAATCCTCAAAGGGAAAAAACCAGATCATTCATACATCGCATCAGAAGTATGCATTATGCGATTACAAGCAAAAACTTCGACTTGTATGCGCTTCAGGGCGAAATAGGAAATTTCTGTGAAAAACATGTAATTCCTGAGAAGCTCAACGGTATTGTACAGATGCTTGCCGAAGAATTGTTGTTACTTCAAAATGATTACAGCAAAATTGATATTTCACTGTCGTATTCTGAAAAAGACGGAAGTGTTGAAATGACTCTGGAAAACCAGAGCTCTGAATACAATTTTATGGAAAATCAGGATGAAGATAAAGAGATTGGTTTAATGATAATTAAAGCCCGTTGCAGTAGTATCGACTATAAATATGAAGAAGGTAAAAACATAACTACGTTCAAAATTAAGAATTAAAATAATACTGTATTAATATGATAAAAAGATTACTTTTGTCATTGATAACCATAATATTCTTAAGTAATATGATAACTTCTGCATCTGTATCTCAGTCTCTTGGCATAAAGGAAATAAAACTTGACAACGGACTGACTGTCTGGCTGAATGAAGATCATTCGCAGCCAAAGGTGTTTGGTGCAGTAGTTATCAAAGCAGGCTCAAGAGAATGCCCGAACACCGGTATAGCTCATTACTTCGAACATATGATGTTTAAGGGTACTGATAAGATAGGCACAACAGATTATGCCTCAGAAAAAATCATTCTTGACCGTATTTCCGATAAATATGATGAATTATCCGCTACCAGTGATGAAGCCAATCGAAAGAAGATACAATCGGAAATTAACGAACTCAGCATCGAAGCAGCCAAATATGCAATACCAAATGAGTTCGACAGGCTGATATCAAAATTCGGAGGATCAGGACTCAATGCATGGACAGGTTATGACAACACAGTTTATCATAATACTTTCTCACCACAATACTTTTCTCAATGGGCGGAAGTATGCAGTGAAAGGATAATTAATCCGGTTTTCAGACTGTTTCAAAGTGAGCTTGAGACAGTTTACGAAGAGAAAAACATGTATGCTGACCAACTGGTGCAATCAGCTCTTGAAAAAGTACTCGAGAATTTTTTCAGTCCGCATCCATATGCCTATCCTATTATCGGGAGCACTGAAAACCTCAAGAATCCTAAACTGTCTGAAATGAAGAAGTTCTTTGGAGATTATTATGTGGCAGGTAATATGGGATTGATCCTGAGCGGTGATTTCAATACAGATGAGATAATACCTGTACTCGAAAAAAGTTTTGGAAGGATTAAAAAGGGAATAGCTCCTGTTAAAGAAATTCCACAACCCAAAGATTTCAAAGGTGAACAAAGTGTGGATATTCTGGTAAAGATACCTGTCATAAAATTAAAAGTAGTTGCCTGGCGTGGTGTACAGGCAGGACATGAAGATGAAATACCTCTTAAGGTTGTAACAGGATTACTCTCCAACAACGGTGGCACAGGATTGCTTAATAAACTGACCACGGATGGAAAACTGCTGGAAGCCATGCTTATGACTGAAAGTATGAATGATGCAGGAATATTATATTGTCTTGTTTTGCCTAAACTTGCGTTTCAGTCTCCTGAAAAAGCAAAAAAACTTGTAATGACCGAGATTGAAAAGATAAAAAAGGGAGAATTCCCTGATTCAATCTTAAACAGCCTCAAGCTTGAAATAAAAAGGGAGCATGAGTCTCAGCTGGAAGATATTGCCTCACGCTCCCAACAAATGATCAGTATATTTACCAATGGTAAGTCATGGAGTAATTATCTGCAGCAGATTGACAATATCGACAAAATAACAAAAGAAGATATAGTAAGGATAGCCTGTAAATATTTTACCGATGACAGGATTGTATTTAATAAAAAAACCGGAAGCTATAAAAAAGATAATCTTCAGAAACCTCCATTTGCTCCGATAGTACCACCTAACCGGGAAGCTAAGTCAGAGTATCTCAAACAGATTACCTCTCAGCCTGTTAATGAAAAAACGCCAAGATTTCTGGATTTCAATAAGGATGCAATCATTAAAGACCTCAATCCATTAGCCACTCTTTATATTACTCCTAATCCTGTGAATCCCATATTTACTCTGACTGCGGATTATCTCATTGGTAAAAAAAGCTCAAAGATGGTTGAACCTCTTTCTTCATATCTCAATTATCTGGGTACTGATGAAATGAAAGCTGACCTTTTCAGAGGAAAGCTTCAGCAACTTGGAAGCGGTATGACTTTTTCCTGCGATGAAAACAAGTTTTCGATAAACATAACCGGATTTGATGAAAACTTTGAGCAGACGATGGTTTTGGTTTCACAATTTTTAAAAACGGTGAAACCGGACAAAAAACAGATAAAAAACATCAGGGACGCTGTGCGCATAAGGGATAAAGCTGAAAAGAAGAATCCTGATAATATGGCTCAGGCTTTGATGGATAAGATTATGTATGGTGAAAAATCTCCTGAAATAAACCGTATGTCTGCAGGCGATGTCAGAAAATTGCGCGGACCGGAGTTGATATCAGGTTTCAAGGATATTTTAAAGACAGCCTGTGATATAAGATATTGCGGAAGTTCTGAGGCCGGTTTTGTGGAGGAAACCATAAAAAAATATCTGAATACAGATGAAATAGTCAATAAGACTGATTATCCTGTTCATCTGGAATATGCAGTGCCTGACAAACCAAAAATTTATTTTATTAATTCATCGAAGTCAAATCAAAGTGTTGTCCTTGGTTTAGTGCCCGGAGAAGTAAATAGTGATACATGGTCAAGAAATGCAGCCAGATTATATAACAACTATTTCGGAAGCTCAATGAGCTCTATATTGTTTCAGGAAATCAGAGAGTTTCGTTCCATGGCATACAGAGTCAGGGCTAATTATGTTTTGCCCTCATACAGCCACAGAGATAAGTCAGGTTTCTTAAAGATATCCATGTCAACTCAGTGTGACAAAACTACTGATGCAATTAAGATACTTGATTCACTTGTAACTGATATGCCTGTGAAGCCGGAACGTATCGAAATATCCAAAGCAGATCTTGTAAACTATGCATTTAACAGCTTCCCCGGTGTAAGAGAAATTTCTGGTAAGATTTCTGCCTGCAGAAGGGAAGGTCTGAGTGAAGATCCAAACAAGTCTTTGCTGGAAGATGCAACGAAAATGGATATTGAGACTGTGACCGGCTTTTTTGACAAAAACATTAAAGGCAAACCGGTTGTTTATTTTATTGTAGGGGATAAAAAGAAAGTTGATATAGAAAAGCTTGCCGGTTATGGCAGCATTACTTTTGTAAAAGTTGGAGAAGTTTTCAGGTAAATACATTTAGTTTATGAAAAATATAAAATTTGTTTTTTTTCTTATCTTATTTCTGTTTTTAAGTTATTCGTTACATGCAGTTCAGATAAGTAGAGAAGGAGCTTTGTCTATAGCTCAGAATTATTTTGGCAGTAAAGTTGCGTCCGGACTCAGAAGTGGAGTTAATCTTAGTCTTGTTCATGCTGAAACCGGTACAATCGAATGCCGTTCATTGAAAAAAGAAGTTCCTTTTTATTATATTTTTAATGCAGGTGAAGGGCAGGGATTCGTGATAGTTGCCGGAGATGATGTTTTCAAACCTGTTCTGGCATATTCTGAAAGAGGAAGTATTAATCCGGAGAAAATCCCTGATAATGTAAAATCTTTTTTGAAAGGTTACCGGAAAGAGATGACATTTGTACTTGAGAATCCTGAATCTATTAAAGTTTCTCAAAAAGATGCAAGCTCAGATAAAACATCCTTCGCTTCTACGTCTGGAGTTTATCCGGCTAATACCGGGGTTTCGCTAAGGACATTAAATGCAGCTGTTTCACCTTTACTTGGTAATATCGCCTGGGATCAAGTGGATCCTTTTAATCAGCAATGCCCTGTTAGTCCGATAACTTCAGAAAGAACAGTTACCGGATGTGTGGCTACTGCGATGGCTCAGGTTATGAAGTATTATTCCTGGCCTACCATGGGAAGCAGTTCTAACAGCTATTCCACAAATATTGATGGAAGTTCTTCTTCAACAAGTCTTTATGCTGATTTTTACAAAACAACATACGTCTGGAGTAATATGACTGATACATATTCAGGTGCTTCAACTACTGTTCAGAAAAATGCCGTCGCTCAGTTGATGTTTCATTGCGGAGTGTCTGTTAATATGGATTACGGAAGTCCCTCAGGTGATGGCGGCAGTGGGGCATCTATTATAAAAGCTGCTAATTCTTTAATTACTTATTTTGGTTATGATGCAGATATGCAAGCTTATAATCGTGATTATATTGAACTTGATCCTTGGTCTGAAATGATTAAGACCGAATTAAATGAGGGAAGGCCCGTAATTTATTCAGGTACATCAAGCAATGGAGGGGGACATGCCTGGATATGTGATGGTTATGATGCAAGCGATTTGTTTCATATGAACTGGGGCTGGGGAGGATATGCCAACGGATACTTTTCTTTATCAACGTTGAAACCACTAAGTACTTCAGACGGTTTCACAGCTGATCAGGTTATTCTGACAGGCATAAAAATAGATGATCACTCAAACCATAAACCTTCTAATATTTGTATGTATACTTCCGGTTTGACATCATCAAAAGCTACAATTAGTAATATTTCTTCAGAATTTTTTAATGCTTCATTCGGATTTATGAATTTCGGAATACATGAATACTGGGGAGGCGTAGGAGTGGCTCTATATAAAGATGGGATTTTTCAAAAAGTGTTTTCAAAAACCACTTTTCAAAATCTTAAATCTTATAGTGGTTATAATTTAAGTTTCTCCAATCTTTCACTTAGCGGATTGTCTGATGGTATTTATCGAGCATATTCAGTTTATCAGCCGTTTAATGGAGGACCATATATTCAGATATATGGTAATAGCTCCCTAAATAATTCATTATTAATCAGTATATTAGGAGGAACCGCAACTATCACTGTGCCATCTGCTGGTAATAATGCTCCTACAGCCAATGCTGGCCCTGATCAGACCGTAAGTGCAGGGGCGACTGTAATCTTAAACGGATCATTGTCAGCAGATCCTGACGATAACACTCTTACATATAACTGGTCTGCACCTGCCGGTATTACACTGAGTTCTAATACTGCTGTTAATCCGACTTTTACGGCGCCCGCAGTAACTTCGGCTACACAATACACTTTTTCACTTATTGTTAATGATGGTACTGTTAACTCAGCTGAAGATCAGGTCGTAATTACTGTGCAGCCCCTTAATACCGCTCCAGTTGCCAATGCGGGTCCTGACCAGACTGTAAATGAAGGTGCAGTTGTTACACTTGACGGCACGGCTTCAACCGATGCAGATGGAAATACCCTGACTTATCAGTGGACAGCACCTGTCGGCATTACTCTGAGTTCTGCCACAGCGTCGAAACCGACATTCACAGCGCCTGAAGTCTCAG
>CAZCPI010000047.1:1239-16340 GCA_964500535.1 uncultured Bacteroidales bacterium | reverse complement strand
TCAGTTGATATTGACCTTGACTTTTCCAAAGATTGTAACAGAGATGAAATGACAGCTCATCGTGAAATCATTAATGAGAACATACTTAATT
Organism: uncultured Bacteroidales bacterium; assembly: GCA_964500535.1. Taxonomy (GTDB): domain Bacteria; phylum Bacteroidota; class Bacteroidia; order Bacteroidales; family UBA1402; genus UBA8389. The sequence continues at coordinate 16,249 of CAZCPI010000047.1, read as the reverse complement.
TTATGTTTTCACAAGGTTATGCATTAAGTCCAAATACAAAAAACCCTCATTCATTGGACTCTTGGGTTTACTTTTATCAAAACGCCGGAGGAAACAAAGACAATATCAAAATTGAAATTAACTATTCAATGCGAAACCACATCCTGCCTTTGATCAAACAAAAAGTAAAAACTGAATTTCTTCAAAATGAAGATGAGTATACTACCTTAGACACGCTTGAATTATTTGGTAGTAAAATTAAAGCACTTATTGAACGCGCCGCTCCGAGAGATCTTTACGACATACACAATATGATTAAATTTGGTATAATCCAACCAGAAGAATCCGATTTGCTTCGCAAAATAGTTCTTTTCTACATGGTTGTTGGGTCAAAGAACAAAATATCTTTTCCAATAAGCTTCAGCAGTATCAACTCCATAAGTTATTATAATATACGAACCAAACTTGCTCCTGTTTTGAAGAAAGGCGACAAGTTTAATTTTGAATTTGCTAAGAATGAAGTTAGTGAATACCTGATTTCTCTTATGTCCCTTACTGACAATGAAAACTTGTTTGTTGATAATTTTTATACCGGTTTCTATCTTCCTGAGCTTCTATTTGAAGATGATAATATAATAAATCGAATCAAAGAACATCCAATGGCAATCTGGAAAACCCGCAATATAAAATTAAATAAATAAGGTTGTAAACAGATTTGCCACATAGCAAGTTAATTAATGGAAAAACAATAAACCACCGTATTTAGCGTTATTTTGGCATGCGTTTAAGAAAAATATTACTCCTTATTATGCCATTATTCCTGACGGGTATCTTTTATTCGTGCGGAACAAGTATGGCAGTTCGTAAAGGCGACAAGCTTTACGAAGACGGAGAGTATTTTGCTGCCGCAGCACAATATGGCAAGGCTTACAGAAGACTGCAAAGCGACGAGAAAAAAGAAAGAGCCCAGGTAGCATTTTTCAGAGGAGAATGTTTCAGACTGCTTAACCAGCCCATCAAGGCCGAAACCGAATACCGTAAATCACTCAAGTACAATTATCCAAACGATACTCTTATCCTGAGAATGGCTCAGGTCCTGCACAAAAATGCAAAGTATAGCGAAGCCGAAAAATCCTATGACAAATATCTTGCAAACCATCCCGATGATACACTTGCATTGAATGGCATATATGCCTGCCACCGTATAAAGGAATGGATGGAACTACCTGCCAGATATTCCGTCAGTAAATCAACTATATTCAACTCCCGCAAAGGTGATTTTTCACCCTGCCTTGTGCCGGTTGAATACAAAACGATTATTTATACTACATCGGCAATCCTAAAAAAAGACCTGAAACCGAGCCGGATTACAGGCTTACCAGATAACGATTTCTGGACTTCAAGCATGGATAAAGACGGCAAATGGGAGAAACCAAAACAGATAGTCGGTGAAATTAATTCCGAGTTTGATGAGGGCACGCCTGCATTTACTCCAAGCGGTAAAACTATGTTTTTTACCAGATGTGTTACGAAGTCAGATTCGATAAAATCCAGTTCAAGAGCCGAGATATTCAAATCTGTTAAATCAGGAGCAGATTGGGGTGCTCCTGAAAAAGTTAATATCCATCGAGATTCTACACTTTTGTTTGCGCACCCCGCGGTTTCACCGGATGAAAGATATTTATATTTCGTTTCAGATATGCCCGGAGGTAAAGGTGGTAAAGACATCTGGCGTTGCGAACTGAGCAACAACGCCTACGGTCCGCCGGAGAATTTAGGTCCGGAGATAAACACTTCGGGAAACGAGTTGTTCCCTTCATTCAGACCTGACGGCACATTGTATTTTGCATCAGACGGACATCCGGGGTTCGGAGGACTGGATATTTTCAAAGCTGCAATCGGGCCTGATTCTGTCACTTATGTCGTCGAAAACCTAATGGCTCCTATTAACTCAAACGCTGATGATTTCGGTATAACCTTTAATGGCACGGAAGACAACGGATTCTTCTCATCAAACAGAAAAGAAGTCAGAGGCTGGGATAAAATATATACTTTCCAGACTCCTAATCCTCAGATCATTGTTGCCGGAACGGTAACAGACAGATATGGAGAGCTGTTGCCTGATGCAACCATCCGAATAGTCAACGACAAGGGCTTGAATACTAAAACAAGAAGCGACAAAAACGGGACATATTCCTTTAAGATTGAAAAAGGCTCGGATTACGTCATGCTTGGCACTGCCCGCTCCTATCTGAATTTTTCCAACAGATTTTACGCTCTCAATCAGGATAAGGATACAACTTATCTTGCCGATTTCGTGCTTACACCATTGCACAGGCCTGTAAGACTTGAAAACATATTTTTTGAATTTGACAAAGCCGCTTTGATGCCAGAGTCTTTTACTGCCCTTAACGAATTATTGAAATTGCTTCAGGATAATCCGCATATTGTTGTGGAAATCGGAGCACATACCGATCGTATCGGCACTGACGAATATAATTTTTATCTGTCTGAACAAAGAGCAAAATCGGTCACGGAGTACCTGAAGGAACATGGCATTGAAGAGGAAAGACTGGTGGCGAAAGGTTATGGCAAAACACAGCCGACCAAAGTCGATAGTTATATGCAGGATAAAAACCGCTTCCTTGTAGAAGGGACTTATCTGGACGAAGGATACATTTTGAGCCTTACCCCTGAGCAACAGACAGTGGCTGACCAGATCAACAGAAGATGTGAGTTTAAAGTTCTTAAAACGACCTACAAACTTTTTTAATACTCGGTTTTTTTGTGTAGGTTTGTGTCACTGAAGAGACTTTTACAGATGAGACAATATTTGGATTTATTACAACGTGTTCTCGATGAAGGAGTGCACAAAGAAGACCGTACAGGGACAGGTACAATAAGTATTTTCGGTCATCAGATGAGGTTCAATATGGATGATGGCTTTCCTTGCCTGACCACCAAAAAACTGCATTTGAAATCAATTATTTACGAATTGCTTTGGTTTCTCAATGGAGATACCAATGCCAGATTTCTTCAGAATAACGGTGTCCGTATCTGGAACGAATGGGCTGATGAAGACGGCAATCTGGGACACATTTACGGTTATCAATGGAGATCGTGGCCTGATTATAAAGGTGGCAGCATAGATCAGATTACGGAAGTAGTCAATACAATAAAAAACAATCCGGATTCAAGAAGGATTATCGTAAGCGCATGGAATGTCGCCGACCTGCCTAACATGAATCTCCCCCCCTGTCATGCATTTTTCCAGTTTTATGTAGCTGATGGCCGGTTAAGCCTGCAGCTTTACCAGAGAAGTGCCGATATTTTCATTGGCGTACCTTTTAATATTGCATCATATGCAATTCTGTTGAAAATGATGGCTCAGGTAACCGGACTTAAAGCAGGCGATTTCGTGCACACATTTGGAGACGCACACATCTACCTCAATCATCTGGATCAGGTTAAGGAACAACTTTCACGCGAGCCGAGACCTTTGCCTGACATGTCGATTAACCCTGACGTAAAGGATATTTTCAGCTTTAAATATGAAGATTTCAAACTAGAAAATTATGATCCTCACCCACACATCAAGGGTGCGGTTGCAGTATAGATAATTATGGAAAAAGCAATAATAGTAGCTATAGCAAACCAAAATGCAATAGGCAGGAACAATGAGTTACTCTGCCACCTGCCCAATGACCTTAAGCATTTTAAGGAAATAACTCTCGGGCATACAGTCATAATGGGCAGAAATACTTTTTTCTCATTGCCTAAAGGAGCGTTGCCAAAAAGAAGGAACATAGTACTTTCATTTGATAATGAAAAATTTGAAGGTTGTGAAACCGCACTTTCCATAGATGATGCCCTTGAAATGTGCAAAGACGACGAGAAAGTTTTTTTCATTGGCGGAGCTTCGATTTATAAACAGGCTTACCCTTTAGTAGACAAGTTATATCTGACTAAAATTCATGCAGATTTTGAAGCGGATACATTCTTCCCTGAAATCAATTATGATGAATGGGAATTGTTTTTCTCTGAAAAGCATGAAGCGACTGCAGATTCACCATACAGTTATACTTACGAGAATTACAAAAAAATATTATGAAGCGATTTATATTATTTGCAGCATTGTTAATAGCCTCCCTTACATCATTCGGGGCTAACGGACCGAAAATCAGCTTCGACACCAAATTGCATGATTTCGGCAACATAAACGAAGATGACAAAAGTGCAACATGTTCGTTTAAATTCAAAAATACAGGTTCAACTCCGCTGATTATTCACAGGACAGCTGCTTCATGTGGTTGCACCACTCCTGAATATCCCGAAGAACCTTTAACTCCGGGAACTACCGGAGAAATCAGGGTAACTTACAGTACAGTAGGCAGACCTTACGCTTTTCAGAAAACAATAACTGTCTATACCAACGATCCGGACAGCCCTACTGTGGTGCTCACAATAAAAGGCAATGTCATACCCAGCGCAGAGAACCCTGAGATGTCTTATCCGAGAAACATGCAGGGGCTCAGACTAAGTAAGACTCAGGTTACGATACTGGATGCTAAAACCGGATCGATAAGGACTGAAAGGATAAATATTGTAAACACCAACAATAAACCTGTAGCTTTATCATTCAGAAAAATACCGCCTCATATCAGGCTCGCGGTTTCAAACTCTGTATTGAGACCTAAAGAAACAGGATTTATCAACGTTCAGTATATTGCTTCTGATGCCAAAGATTACGGAAGAAGAGACGACGAGTTTTATGTTGTCGTAAATAAAGACATTAAAAACAGTGTCAACAATATTATCAATGTAAGTGCTTACATAACAGAAGATTTCTCTGATTTAAGTAAAGCTGATATTGCCTCAGCCCCTGTTGCCGAGTTTTCTGAAAACAGGCCAAACCTTGGCAAAATGAAACAAAGGGAGAAAAAATCTTACATTGTCACTTTATCTAACACGGGCAAAAAACCACTTATAATCAGAAAAATTGCAACTGAATATGATGGTTTGAAGATTATACCTGAGAAAACTACTATACCTGCCGGAAAGACTATTAAAATAAAAGTTGAGTTTAATTCAGGTACTTTCAACGGCAATGTTGTGCAGAGAGCGACACTCTTTACAAATGACCCAAAGAACAGCACGACCAGACTTTTTGTGCTTGCTCAGGTTTCTTAATTTTACTTGACATAATGGAACATCCTGAAAACGAAGATATATTTAAAGGGCTAACTGTAAACAAAGGCATCGCACAACCCCCCGTGGTCAATCCTTACATGAAAAAGAAAGTAAGGAAAAAGGAATACTCCGTAGACGAATATGTAGATGGCATTTTAAAAGGCGACATTATAATTTTGAGCCAGGCTGTCACTCTTGTTGAAAGCTCCAGATTTGATCATCAGGAAAAAGCTCAGCAAATTATTGAGAAATGCCTTCCGTATGCAGGAAACTCCATCAGGGTAGGCATAACCGGGGTACCAGGAGCAGGCAAAAGCACTTCGATTGAGGCATTTGGTATGCACCTTATTGAAAAAGGCAGCAAACTTGCAGTGCTTGCGATTGACCCGAGCAGCGAACGATCCAAAGGCAGCATTCTTGGCGACAAAACCAGAATGGAAAAATTATCTGTACATAAAAACGCTTTTATCCGCCCTTCCCCTTCTGCCGGATCACTTGGTGGCGTTGCAAGAAAGACTCGTGAAACCATTGTACTTTGTGAAGCTGCCGGTTTCGACACTATTTTTGTTGAAACCGTTGGAGTTGGTCAATCTGAAATCGCAGTTCATTCAATGGTTGATTTCTTTTTGCTGATACAGATTACAGGCGGTGGTGACGAGCTTCAGGGCATCAAACGTGGAATAATGGAAATGGCTGACGGTATAGTCATAAACAAGGCTGACGGTGACAATATTGATAAGGCAAAGGTGACTCAGGGACTCTACAAAAACGCATTGCATCTTTTCCCTATGAGCGAATCAGGCTGGTCGCCACAGGTGCTGACATATTCAGGTAAAAACAATACCGGCATAAAAGAAATCATGGATATGATACTTGAATATGTTTCTTTCACCAAAGACAACAGCTATTTTAAGAGTAAACGCGCACATCAGGCAAAATACTGGATGTATGAAACCATAAACGAACACCTTAAAAGCAGCTTCTACAATGATAAATGCATAGAGAAAATGCTTATCTCAAAAGAACAGCAGGTACTTAGTGATGAAATCAGCTCTTTTACTGCCGCTCAGGATCTGCTTGACAGATATTTCAACTCAAAGAACAAACCCTGTGACTGACATCACAGTAAATTTTACCGGTATTCAAATCTGATATTATGAAGACTCTAAAAGTTATCATAGTTTTTTTGCTTTTGGCTGTTACAGTTGTCTCTGCTGAAAGTTCAGTGAAAATTGCATGTGTAGGCAACAGCATTACTTATGGTTCAGGCATAAAGGAGCGTGATAAAGACAGCTACCCTGCCGTTTTGGGTAAACTTCTCGGTAAAGGTTATGAGGTCAGGAATTTCGGTATAGGAGGAAGAACCTGTCTGAATAATGGTGATCGTCCTTATATGAAGGAGAAGATGTATCAGGAAGCTCTTGCTTTTAATCCTGATATCGTGATAATCAAACTTGGCACCAACGATACGAAACCGCAAAACTGGAAGTTCAGTTCGGAATTTGAAAAGGATCTTACGACTATGGTGAAGAGCTTTAAAAATCTGGATTCAAAACCTCAGATTTATCTTTGTTATCCTGCGACCGCATATTCTGTACAATGGGGTATCAACGACAGCATCATTGTAAATGGCGTTATACCTTATATCGATGCTGTGGCAAAAAAATGCAAAACCAAAGTTATCGACCTGCATAAAGTTACTTCAGGCATGCCTGAAAACTTTCCTGACAATATTCATCCGAATGTTACTGGTGCTGCATTAATGGCTAACACTGTTTATAATATACTGCTTAAAGATTATCCTTCGATAAGTAAACAAGCTGCCAAATGGATGAAAAAAACAACTTTACCTGTCTCCGGCCTGAAACCGGACAAATCTGTCGATGCTGTCGCCTTTAAACGTGAGTACGAAGCCAATCCTACAGTCTGGAACAAAGTTTTCAACTGGCTAAAAGAAAATGATCCCGCCATTGTTGCCGTAGGTAAATACGTAATTGACAGCACATACATCACTGTCACTGTCACTGAAGGGCCTTCTGTAAGGGACTTTGACAAAACCAAATGGGAGTTTCACAAGAAGAATATTGATTTACAATACATTGCAAAAGGCAAAGAGAAGATGGGCATTGCTCCTTTAGCTAAAGCTACACTCACAGGTTTTGATGATAAAAAAGATAACGGATTGCTGACAATAGACGATACTTCAGCCAAATACGTTGTTGCCCAACCTGGCAAATATTTGCTGTTTTTCCCTTCAGATGCACACAGACCCAACATTAAAGTCGATTGTGACACAGTCAAAAAAATCGTCTTCAAAATCAGGTCTTGTATGGTGAGGTAAGTTTTTTGGAAGCCGTGGTAATTTCAATCTATGGATACCGGAGCTTTCGTATATAGTTTTTTCTTAAACCAGAATGCTACATTTACCAGTCCAATCATTACAGGAACTTCTACCAGCGGACCAATAACTGCCGCAAATGCCTCTCCGGAATTGATACCGAAAACTGCAATAGCAACGGCGATGGCAAGTTCAAAATTATTGCTTGCAGCGGTAAATGACAGGGTTGTCGATTGCTCGTAAGTTGCACCGGCTTTTTTGCTCATAAAGAATGAGCCGACAAACATGATGATAAAATAAATAAGCAACGGTATCGCTATCAACACCACATCCACCGGTATTTTTACAATGTATTCGCCTTTTAGTGAGAACATCACTATAATGGTGAAAAGTAATGCAATGAGTGTTAGTGGTGATATTTTCGGAATAAATTTGGTGTGATACCATTCCTTGCTTTTTACCCGGATAAGAATAAAGCGTGTCAGGAAACCGGCAATAAATGGAATACCCAAATAGATAAATACACTTTCGGCAATTTGTCCGATGGTGATTTTTGATACAGCATCGCTTGTAGGAATTCCAAACCAACCCGGGGCAATGGCAATAAAGAACCATGCGTAAACGGAGAAGAAAAGTACCTGAAATATGCTGTTGAAAGCGACCAATCCGGCCGCATATTGTGTATCTCCTTTAGCCAGGTCATTCCATACAATTACCATGGCAATACAACGAGCCAATCCAATCATGATAATTCCGTAGGCATACGGTAAGTTGGAGTTGTTCTCGCCCGGGAAAAATTTGAATAGCAAAATGGCAAGCGAAAACATTAATACTGGTCCGATAATCCAATTTTGAACCAATGATAATATGAGAATTTTAGTGTTGCGAAATACCTCCCCGAGTTCTTCGTACTTCACTTTTGCCAATGGCGGATACATCATAACGATTAGTCCTATGGCAATAGGGATGTTTGTTGTTCCGGATGACAAACTATTCCAGAACACAGCAACAGAAGGAAACATCCACCCTGAAAACACACCAATAAACATGGCCAGGAAAATCCACAAAGTGAGATAGCGATCGAGAAATCTTAATCTTGGTTTCATATGTTATTTTTTATTTTTAACACTATGGCCATATGGTACGCCGCATGCCAAAACTATCATAAACTTTGATGTTTTGTATAAACATGCTCGTCTCATATGTTCGAAGTTAACAACAATTTTTACTATCGTTGGAACAATCACAGGATGGCTCTGTTCCGTACAGGAGACCATTTAGTACAGCAGCAGCACAGCCTACACCGGCTTTTACACGGATGGCTCCTGATTTGCAATTCAGGGCACAGGCTCCACATTCCATACAATCATCCAGATCCATAATCCGCGCTTTTCCGTTTTCAACTTCAAAAACAGCATGCGGACAAACCATGGTACACATTCCGCATCCGGTGCACAGCGTAGTGTCCAGTTTTAATGTGGCGACGTTTTTTAAATATTGCATATTCACAGGAGTTTTGAAATAATAAAAAGAATAATACCCGCCACAGCGAAGCCGATCTGAACGGGAACCGCTACTTTCATTTCTTTTTGAACACCCGAAAGGGAAGTATACGTGGATGATCCCGTAAAATTCATGGTCATGAAGGAAGCGATGCTGATATTCAGAAAGCCCAAAGCCAAGGCCTCCGGTATCGATATAGTGAAAATCAGGTAGAGTGCGACCGAAACGGCCAATCCCCAAAAAGCACCTTTCAGGGCAAATGCCCTGAAAGGAATCCAGGGCAGGAATAGTGGTCCCAGGACAATACCTCCCAAATAGGCACATGACAAACTGATTACAGGGGTTAAACCGGTGTCAATCATTCGTGAAAACAGAAAACCGGTTTTGTCTAAACCCGACATAAAGAAGAAAGCAACCAGGATTCCAAGGATTTTGTATTTGGACAACCAAATATCAACCGGAATTAACTTTGCACGCTCTTTTACCGGAAAAGTCACCTTTCGCATTCCAGGAGTTGCTTTATAGCCTGCTTTGATAAAAGCACGAACATCCTCTGCCCGGACAGGACCGAAAATCGCGCGAAATCCGGTTTGTTCCTTTATCTTGTGAGCAGCTACACCACTCGCAGCAAGTTGTGGGAGGATGATGGTACGGTTTTCAACAATATGTTCCAGCGAAGAATCCTTGATGCTTTTTATCACATTATTTGTTCCAAAAGTCCCTTTACCGGCGGCGCACCATACGTTGACCCCTTTTGTATCTATAACCAGAATCCAGAGATTAAGTCCATCCAGATTTTTCCGCAGCGTGTCAAAACTCAACTTGTAGTTGGCTGAAACCAGGATGTTGGAGCGACGATCCGGATTTCCAACTTTATACAATCCGGGGGTGACGGTATAATTGTTTCTCCCGATACCTATCCGAACTTTGAATGCCCCCATCAAATCGGAAAACTCCAATTTGGATGAAACCGTTGGAACCTTATAGACCACAGGCTGTAGAGTTGAATAATCAAATTGCATAGCCATTTTAATATATTTCCTGAATGTAGAACTGATAAAACTTATTTTTAATTTCATCCCGAACCCTCCTGAACTCGCTCAATATGAATTCCTCAGTTCCGGTCGCATGAGAGGGGTCTTCAAATCCTATGTGCAGACGGTTTTTCACTTTGCCAGGAAACAATGGACAGGTTTCATTTGCATGATCGCAAACTGTGATTACATAATCCCACTCGTCATTCAGGTACTGATCGACGAGTTTTGGATAATGAGTGGAAATATCCACTCCGGCTTCTTTCATGACCGCCACCGCTTTGGCATTAACTTTGCCGGCAGGCTCGGTCCCTGCAGAACACACCGTAAGGTTTTTATCAAAAGACTGCAGGAAACCATGTGCCATTTGGCTGCGGCAAGAGTTTCCTGTACAAAGAATCAATATTTTCATGCTTTATTTTTTTTATTTTTTACACTAAGGTCGTATAGAGCACCGTATGCCAAAAAATTGTTTATCCTGAACGTTTTGTTTAAGCATGCTCGTTTCATAATCACAAATTACAAGAATTAAACTTTTGATCTATATCACGACTAAAAAAAGCACACATCAACTGTCTGGCTTCCTCCCAATTGTTTCGGTCAATACAATACCTGATATAAGGTGGATTAATTTCACCTTGTATTAAGCCAGCTCGTTTTAATTCATTAAGATGTTCCGAAAGTGTAGAGCGGGCAATAGGCAGTTCTTCAGCCATATCGCCGCTATAGCAGCACTTATCAAGATTCTTCACAAGGTAATCCAGTATGAAAACGCGGGCCGGATGAGACAATGCTTTTCCATATCTGGCAATTTTCTCTTGATCCTCGGTGTAAAATTGTTTCTTATTCATAGTTCATTTAGTATTTCGTCTAAAAACGAAACAAAAGTATGCATTATTTTCAGATAGTAATGTTAAAGTGTAATATTTTTCAAAAAAAATTGTTGTAATCTGCAACATGCAGATGTATACTTACAGGCAAAACATTAAAGTCGATTTCGACACTTTAAAAAGATCGTCTGTAAAATCAGGTCCTGTATGGTGAGGTAAGAAACTGATTTAAGACAGAAAAAAACTTGTGCTATCTTAATTGACAACACGATGCATTACAGAGTCGAAAACTTAATACGCTTTTTATTACAAACTATCTTTGCATCATAATAAAATTATTGAATCATGGCACTTAAAATTAGTTCTCTGGCTTGTCCGCAAAACCATCGATGTCCTATTATTCAGGTTTGTCCCGTAGGGGCCATTTCACAAAATGGTTATGGATTACCGGTTATTGATGAAGAAAAATGTATTGAGTGTGGCAAATGTGCCAAACATTGCCCAATGAGAGCTGTTGTCAATAAAGACTAGAAGAGTAAATTTATTTCCGGTTCATTCAGGCAAATGAAAACCCCGCTGTTTTGCAACGGGGTTTCGTTTTTATGGTTTCTAACCTTAAAGAACAAAAGACTCCCCGCTTGTTCAGACGAGGAGTTAAAATTTGGGAGTTATTGAATATTTTGTATTTGCTTCAATAAAAATTCTTTATTCCTGACTCCGGAGAAACGTGATACTTCCACTCCATTCTTAAAGATTACCATAGTAGGAATACTGCGAATATTAAATTTTTGAGCCAGAGATTGATATTCTTCGATATTCACCTTTCCAATATGTGTATTCCCATCCAGTTCAGTAACTGTATCGTTCAATACCGGAGCCATCATCCTGCATGGAGCACACCAACTCGCCCAAAAATCGACTAACACGAGTTTGTTTTTGGTTAAAGTCTGAAAGTTCTTATCAGTAAGAGTAAGTATTTTTTCATTATCTGCTTCAACTGGAATTTTTTTCATATATCTGCGAGCCACAATGTTTAAAATGAAATAAACCAGAGTCAGTAAGGCAATTATAAGTAATACAGTTTTCATACGTTAATTTTTTTTACAAATTTAAGCTCTTTTCATATCCGGTTGTAATTTATACGCCCCCGGCACACCCGGATAATTCGTGATATTAGTCAATTTATTTATTGATTTATATCTACCTTTGGTGTAAATCATTTTTTATAAGTCGATGAAAACCATTACAGAAACCGATAAAGATTTTGTTTGTGAAATTAAGGCTCCCTGTTTTCAACTACTTAATGTGGATGAATCCGATCTGATAAGAAACAGTAAAACACAAGTGCTTTTCAGAAAAGGTGATACACTGACCAAACAAGGTGCATTTGCTTCGTATATCCTTTTTTTGATTAATGGAGTTGTTAAATTGTACATTGAAGGTGACGACAACCGCAGCTTTAATATTCGGATTATTCAACCCGGCGAATTCATTGGCTTATCATCAGTCTTTTCAAAAAACATCTACACATATACTACTTCTGCCCTGACTGACTGCCAGGTTTTACTCATAAAAAAAGAAAGTCTTGAAACCGTTCTTCGTGGCAACGGATCATTCAGTTTCAGTTTAATCCAGCGATATTGTACGCAAAACGCAGATTTGCATGAAGTTATGCAAAATCAGTTTTTCAAGCAAATGAACGGTCGTCTGGCCGGAACCTTATTATATCTGAATAGTTTAAAAGATAATCAACCTAACATTTTTCAGTTGTTGACTCGTAAAGAGCTGGCTGATTTTGCCGGAATATCCACTGAAAGTGCAGTAAAACTGCTGAAGACATTCGAAAAAGAAGGATTGATAAAATTGCAGGAAAAGGATATCATTATCCTTGATACAGATAGTTTATCGGGAATTTACAAGAGAGGATGAGGAGTTACTTTTCAACACAATTTCATATCTATTACAGACCACTTTGCCTGTATGCACTCAGATTGTTGGGTAATACGGATGAAGCCGAAGATGTGGTACAGGATACTTTTGCGGCTCTTTGGGAAAAACGGGATACACTGCATCAGATTTCATCTGTTAAATCCTATCTCTATACGGCAGTCAGGAACAACTGTCTGATGAAACTCCGTACTAAAAAGGATTTCGAAAGTGTTGAAGAATTTCAACTTGTTGATGAAAATACTTTGGAAGAAGAAGTAAGCAGAGCCGAATTAGAAGCCAGACTCTGGAAAATGATTGACGGACTCCCCGAACGTCAACGTGAAGTTTTCCTGATGGCAAAACGCGACGGAATGGCTTACAAGGAAATAGCTGAAAAAACCGGCCTTTCGGTAAAAACAGTAGAAAATCACGTGACAAGAGCACTCAAATCTCTCCGGCATAAAGATCCAAAAACATTTTTATTCTTTTTTGCTTAAAATCCTTCACCAGACAGTGAGGGATTTTTTGTTTTTTGCATCTTAGGTTATATACAATTAACCAACTTACTAATATTAATATGCCCAATAACGAAAACAACCTTGAAAAAAGTGTCCGGTTTGTAGCCAGGCATTACAAGCCCGGAATATTCAATTCCGAAGACAGTTTTGAGAAAATCACCGGAGAAAGGAAACGGTTTATACTTCGTACTGCTGTGTGGAGATGGGTGGCAGCAGTTGCCATTGTTTTAATTACAACCGGAACAATTTTACTGAAACCGGAACATGGAAAAACACTTACAGCAGATGTCTCTAAAGCGATTTCTGTATTGCCAGATGAAACAAAAATCACTCTTCAACCCGGCGCTACACTGTCTTATGATAAACATTTCGGAAAAGAAATACGACTGGTTAATTTGACCGGTAAAGCTTCATTTGAAGTCAGCCACGATAAAGAAAAACCGTTTATTGTACATACATCAGCAGCCGAAATTACGGTATTGGGAACCGTTTTCGATGTAACGAGCAACGAAAATTCAACCCTGCTTTTAGTAAATTCCGGTAAAGTGGATTTTGCACCTGCCGGCTTTCCGGTTTCATTTATCTGTACTCGTGAAATGGAAGCACAGTTTGACATACAGAAATCAGAAGTTGTTGTTTCATCACCCGAAAGCAGTTGCACTATTAATAAAATTCAAAACAAACTTGCTTTCACCAATTCAGAGTTGGGTGAAGTTTGCTGGATATTGCAACAGTACTATAATCAGCCGGTAAGCATAAACAAAAACGAAAGAAACATTCGTTTGACATCCGGTTTTATTAATAAAAATATCACCGAAATAATCCAAATCATCAACCTCACACTCGATACACATATAGAAATTAAATAATGAAACGTATTTTACTATTATTATCGTTAATCACCGTTTTATATCCCGGAGTATCTGCACAAAACAACATTTCATTTCAGTTCAAAAAAACAACAATCGTGGTTGCATTGACAGAAATTGAGAAACAAAGCGGTTTTACATTTTCGTACAATCCTGAATTGCTAAAAAAATTCCCGAATGTAACAGCTCAGTTTCAAAACAGTTCACTTAAAAATGTGCTGGCTGTTTTATTCGACAGGACTGATATAGAATATCTTATAAAAGAACAACACATTATTCTGAAACAACGCCCTAAAACATCAAAAAAAAGAACTATCAGCGGTTATATTTACGACGGCGAAACATCCGAAACGCTTATCGGAGCTAATATTTCAGACAGGAAGTCGGGAAAAGCAACCGTGAGTAACGAATACGGATTTTACAGCCTCACAGTTCCCGACGATATTACTGAATTGCAGGCAAGTTATATTGGCTATGGCAAACAATCATTTCAGATTGAAAACAGTGATAAAGGTCCATTCGATATTTTTCTTAAATCATCTCTATCATTGGATACGTTGGTAGTGGAAGGCAGCAGTGTTTCCAACTTGCGAAGCGCAGATATCGGGAAATTAAGCATGGACGGATCTGAACTGAAATCCATACCTTCATTTATGGGCGAAAGTGATCTGGTGAAAACCCTGCAACTCACACCCGGCGTAACGGCTGGCACCGAAGGCATCGCGGGCATGTACGTGCGTGGTGGAAATCTGGATGAAAATCTTTATCTGGTTGATGGAAATCCGGTATATCACGTCAATCATATGCTGGGAATTTTTTC
>CAZCPI010000047.1:0-1139 GCA_964500535.1 uncultured Bacteroidales bacterium | reverse complement strand
GACAATTATTCCGATAAGATGATGATGAATTACAACTTCTACGATCTGAACGGAAAAATCAGCCATAAATTCTCAGACAGAAGCCGGCTTTTCCTTAGTATATACGCCGGAAACGATAAAATGAGCGGACATTACACGGTTGATAGCAAAGAAGATAGAAACGAACCGAATGATTATAATACCTCACCCTATTTTATTGACAATAATTCGGATCAAAAAGTAAAAATATCCTGGGGTACAAAACTTGCTTCACTCAACTGGGCATATCAAATCAACAACAATCTTTATTCAAGCAGCACACTGACATTTAGCCAGTATAATTCTGACATCAGTTCTTCGCAAAAAGAAGTTTATAATTATTCGCCCAAGCCCGAAACCGGTTTCACCGAAAAAAAAGAATCTTTTTCTAAATCATCTGTTTATGGTTCAGGAATTACCGATATTGGAATGAGATCAGATTTTTATTACACGCCTATAAATAATCATTACATCCGATATGGTGCAACGCTTGTAAATCACTTTTTCCGCCCTGAACATACCAAAGTGGGAGCGTTGGAAGATAATAACGGGAATAAACTGGAAAAGGAGTTTAACTATGTCAATGACAGCGTAAATGTTTTTGAAGCATCACTTTACGCGGAAGATGAAATGGACATTTCTGATAAAGTCAAATTAAATCTGGGAGTTAATATTTCCAATTTTAATGTGGAGAATAAAAACTACTTCAGCTTGCAACCTCGCGTTTCGGGATGCTATTTGCTTAGTGAAAATATTTCTCTCAAGGCATCTTATGCTCAAATGAGCCAATACCTGCATCTGCTTCAAAGCAGTTTTCTGAGCTTGCCCAATGACCTGTGGATGCCTGTTACTGCAAATGTCAAACCGCTTGTATCGCATCAGCTGTCAGGTGGTGTATATTGGGATTTACGCAAAATCAATTTTTCGATGGAAGGATATTACAAAACATCAAAAAATCAGATGGAATACAAAGAAGGCGCTGAACTTTTTTCAGTAGGTAAAAACTGGGAAGACAGGGTGGCTCAGGGCAATGGTAAAGCATATGGCGTAGAATGGATGGCTGCCAAAAAACAGGGGAAAACCACCGGTTGGTTAGGATACGCACTTTCCTGGGCTACACG
>CAZCPI010000046.1:15032-16435 GCA_964500535.1 uncultured Bacteroidales bacterium | reverse complement strand
GTCAAATCACAGAAGCTGTCATCAGAAAGTGAAGCCGTTACACTTGTTTGAACAGTATTTCCCGGTTTCAACACGACTTTTTCACATGAAGCAACAACAGTTCTGAGAACTGCATTGTAGGAACCCTGCATCTGAGCCTCAACCTGTCCTTTTATATCTTTTGATGAAGCCCCGATTTCAAAAATATATTTACCGGCATCAAAAGTCATACGGTTGTTTTTAGAATCCCAGAACCACAAATCAGCACAATCAATATCAATAGAAACCGACTTAGTCTGACCTTTAGGGATAGTTACACGTTTGAAACCTCTCAGACGCTTAACCGGTCTCTCCAATGCTGCCGGACTTTCCGGAGTTTTCACATAAACCTGCACAATTTCATCACCATCCATATCGCCGGTATTAGTTACATCCACAGAAATGGTTACTTTATCATTCGGAGTAATCGTATTTTTGCTGATGCCGAAATTGCCGTATGCAAACGAGGTATAAGACAAGCCATAGCCGAATTCATAAGTGACATCCTTATTGAAATACATATACGTCCTGCCACTTTTACCGTCACCGCTTCTCAGTGTATAATCATTAAAATCAGGCAGATCCTGAACAGACTTATACCATGTAAAGCTTGATTTTCCTCCCGGGTTGACTTCGCCAAATAATATCTTAGCCATGGCTTCACCCTGAGCCTGACCATTATAACCCGTGAAAATCATACCGCCGATATTCGGATTAGTTTTAAACTGATCAACTTCGACCATACCCATACCCTGAATAACCAGAATAGTGTTAGGATTTACTGCAGAAACTGCTTTGATCAATTCGTTCTGATTGCCGGGCAATGACAGAGCAAAACGATCGGACTCTTCCCTGCCCGTTGACTGGTCAGTACCTGCAAAAATCAACACGACATCAGCTGATGCTGCAAAATCCAGAGTTTCCTTGTCCGTAGCCGGAACCTCGGCTTCACGATAAACAAACACCAAAGTCTGAGGCCCGGTAATACCCAATGAATTAATTTTAAGAGATACAGGCTTGGAGAAACCTCTCCTCATTCCACCCATTCCGCCTCCGGGCTGACCAACAGGTTGACTAACTGTAAGCTTCTGGGATGCAAGGATGTTTCCGGATTTTGAGCCTACCCTGATTTCAAGTAAACCTCCATCGCCCGAAACATTCATATTCATACGAATCGAATCAATATCAGTAATATCAATATCATTATAAGAAGTCCAGTCACCATCCTTAATGCCTCTGACAGAAGCCCCTCCGAATCTTGCCGAAGTAATCAGACTTCCCGATGATGCATCAAATTTAGTAGCATCAAACGTTTTCGTGCTGTTATCTTTTTTAACAGTAGTAAAACCGGCTACAGTAAAAAAGTCAGTCCTTCTGTTTGTGTT
>CAZCPI010000046.1:11150-14932 GCA_964500535.1 uncultured Bacteroidales bacterium | reverse complement strand
GTTGCAATTTCCAAAGCCAGATCATTATGCGAAACATCGTTGATAATGTCACGGTCAATACCTGAATACGGCACAGTTTTCTTCGGATCAAACTCACCAAGCCTCATACGAACAGTAAACATATTTACCAAAGCTTTATCCATATCAGCTTCTGAAATCAATCCCTGTTTGAGAGCCTCGAGTGCACTCGATTGATAAATACCTCCGCAATCAGTATCAACTCCGGTTTTTAAACCCATAGAAGCAGCTTCAGCCCTGCTTTTTGCATATTTGTGATTGTTAACCACATCAGCCACCGCATCACAATCCCCGGTAATATAACCATCCAGTCCATAAGTTCTGCGGGCAATAGTATCTACAAGAAACCGGTTAGCAGACATAGGAACCTTATTAACCGCATTATAAGCAGTCATGATTGAAGGCAGCTTATCCTTCTGAATCAGCTCTTTATAAGGAAATAAATAAAACTCACGCATATCACGGGCATCCATATTGGCGCTTCCGTTATGACGGTTAAACTCAGTATTGTTGGCAAAGAAATGTTTGCCGCACGGGACTGCTTTTAGATAAGTTGGATCATCACCCATCATACCCCTGACGAAACCACTACTAATCCTTGAAACCAGAAACGGGTCTTCACCAAAGGTTTCAGCAGTCCTGCCCCATCTTGGATCGCGCGTAGGTTCAACAACAGGCGACCAATAAGTCAACGTAAAAATCAAATCATGGTTGAAACCCCTGGCTTCATTGCCGACCACCTCCGTTTCACGTTTGATAAGATCAGGGTCCCAGGTACAACCCACAGCCACACTATTCGGAAAAGAAGTAGCTGTCATTCCACTATTGTTGTTGCGTCCCATAACACCATGCAGAGCTTCGCCCCAAACATCGTATTTATTAACACTCAAACGTGGTATTGGTTGCATAGTGTTACCCAGCTGACTTTGTTTTTCTTCAGGAGTCATCCTTGAAACCAGGTCCGCAGCCCTTTCTTTAAACGAATAAGCAGTGTTAAGATAAATAGGTTTTTGAGCAAAAGTTTCAAACGTTCCGGCTGTCAGAAATGCTGATGCCATAAACAAAAAAAGGATAGCACGTGATTGCATGTTTTTCATAGTGGTGTGAGTTTTTCTCAGTCAAAGATATAGTACGAGGCAATTATTAAATGAAAACAGGAATCCAATCCTTTAGTTTTTGAATCATTATAATTAACCAGATATTTTTTATATCAAATTGAGAGCAACAATCAACTATAATATTAAATCATGCAGAAACCTCTGAAAATCATCTATCCACCTTTTATTCCCGGTTCTTTAATGGCATTATGATTTATACTTTAGGAATAGTAAATTTAAACTCAGTGCCTTTGCCCGGTTCACTTTCGGCTGTAATTGTACCATTATGTCTTTCAATGAAATCTCTGCAGATCAGCAGGCCCAGACCTGTACCCTTTTCGCCGGAAGTTCCTGCCGTTGTAAATGATTCTTTGGAATTAAACAATTTATCAAGATTATCAGGAGAAATGCCTACTCCTTCATCCTTAACACTAACAGTAAATAAAGTATTATCTTCTTTTATAGATAAATAAATGTTTTTCCCGTTTCCTGTAAATTTAATGGCATTTGTGATCAGGTTGCGTATCACGGTCATAATCATGTTCTTATCAGCACAGATAATTTGTTCATTTGGTATTTGATTGTGAATAGTTATTTCCTTAATTTTTGCCAGTTCACTAACCAAATCTATATTTGTATCAACAATTTGGTGGATATCAATATTTTCCGGCTTGAAAACTACTTCATTTTGCTGACTCTTTGCCCATAACAAAAGATTATCCAGTAAATCAAATGTTGTTGAAGTTGAAGTCAGTAATACCTGCAATATTTGTTTCAGACTCTCTGTATCATCATACATTTTCTGGTCTATAATCACCTCAATAAATGATTTTAAATTACCTATAGGACCCCGCAGATCATGTCCGATAATAGAAAATAACTTATTCTTGGTTTCATTCAGCTCTTTAAGCTTTTTCTGATTTTCAACCAATTCAATTTCTGCCAGTTTTCGGTCAGTGACATCTTGCTTTATAGCAACAATGTTTATAATTTCATTTTTATCGTTTAAGATCGGAGCAATTGTAGCAGCCTCCCAAAAAAGTAAACCATCCTTACGTTTATTGTAAATTTCACCGTACCATGTTTCACCTGACAAAACGGTATCCCACAGATTTCTATAAAACTCCACAGAATGAAACCCGGAATTTAATATTTTCGGATTATGACCGATTGCCTCTTCGTATGAATATCCCGTATTTTTTGTAAACTGCTGGTTCACATATTCAATATTACCAATCAAATCGGTAATTACAATTGCTGCAGGATTTTGTGAAACAGCGGTTGAAAGCTTAAGTATATTTGCTTCAGCAGCTTTCTTATCTGAAATATCTTTAATCCACGAAATTATCAGAGATTTGCTATCCTTAGTTCTTATTATCTTACTTGAAACTAAGCAATCACTTACTTTGTCATTTTTGTAATTTTTTGAACTTACTTCCCAGTTGATTACAAACCCATCCCTTTTCAAATCTTTATAAAATAATTCTCGATCTTCAGGATTGAGGTAATATTTAGATAGATCAGCATCTTTAAGCTCATCCCTTGTATTAACGCCAAGAAATCTCATACCAGCAGGATTACAATCTAATATTTCACCTTCAAGTGTTTGAACTAAAATAATATCCGGAGATGTTTCAAACAATAACCTGAATTCCTGTTCCTTTTCTTCAGCGATCGCTTTTGCATTTTGTAATTCCTCAAACTGCCTGCTGATCCTCTTATTTATAACACTAAAAGAAGCGAAAACAACTATAGAAATAAGTACAATAAATGATATAATTAAAAAAAGCAGTATCTGGTTTATCCTTGTATCTTTATCAACTTCAATTTTTGTTCTTGCTTTTACCATTGAAATGCATTCGTCAATCGGCTTCATTACAGATCTCTTGCTTTTGCTGTATTTCTCACTATAAACTATATGATTAGCTCTCATATAATCCATCCTGCCTTCTGCAGACATATTATTAAAATCGGCAGATTTTATACTATCAATTATATTTATCGCAACACGTTCAATCTTTGCTAATTCATTTGAATTATATTCAGCTTCATATAATTTACTTAATTCAGCTTCGGTGAAACCAAGGTTTTTCGTGCGATCTTTCAAAGAAACGATTGTTCCGTCTGGTCGTGGTTTCACACCATTACGAATGTCAAGCACTTCCTGATATTTTTCCTTCCAGCTTATATCACCTGTCTCAATATAACTCCTGCAAAAAGCCGATAAATCGTCGGAACTCTTCCTGAGTTCTTCAGCAATCACAAGAGATTTATAACGATTCTCATCGCTCTTAACAAGTGATTTATTATTAAAATACATCAAAACTGATGACACCACCAGTATTATCAGCAAAATGACAATAATCAAATATACCCTGCTGAAAAGTTCTTTTAACTTCATCGCTTAAAAACTTATTTTATAGATTAACGTTATTAACACATTTTTTGTTTAAACATTATAAACAACAGCCCGCATCTTTTCCATAATATTTCGATTTATTCAGGCTGTCAGTATTAAAAAAGAATTTGCAAATATTGCAATAATATTTGTAAAATACCCGAATAACAAAACCCGTGATATCAGGCACTAATCTTTTTTGGATTTATCCTTCTTCACTTTGGCAGCGCCTATTCCTGCTCCGATAGCCATACCGCAGCCAATACCTA
>CAZCPI010000046.1:1759-11050 GCA_964500535.1 uncultured Bacteroidales bacterium | reverse complement strand
TGCTCCGTCGTCATTACTTTTGAATAAAAGTAATTCAATGCCGATAAAAATGCTGTTTGCACGTCAGCCGCTTTTACTTTAAGTCCGTTCACCTCAAGATCTTTGGTTGCACAAGCATCACCGATAACAATACAGTCGAAACCTAAGTCTTTGGCAGCCCTGGTCGTCGCATCAACGCACATATGTGTCTGCATTCCGCAAATAACCAGATTAGTTATATTCTTAGATTTCAAATAATCCAGAAGATTGGTTTCCCTGAAACTATTCGGATAATGTTTGACAATGACCTGTTCTGTATCAAGTGGTTTTACATCATTGTGTATTTCAGCACCTTTAGTGTCAGGAATAAAAAATGTAGCGCCAGGCCGGTTTGCAATATGCTGAATATGTATAACCGGTAAATTGCTCTTCCTGAACTTTTCAAGTATCAACCTTGCATTGCCACTTGCTTTGTCAGGATTTACAAGTTGCGCTCTACCACCTTCAAAATAGTCATTTTGAATATCTATTATCAATAAAGCCGTATTCATTTTATTATCATTTTGGGCAAATACAAAATTAAGTCCAAAAGTTAAAACTATCAATGTCGTTATTAGTCTCATCTCAATAATATTAGTAACCGGATAAATGATTCAGCTACAAGCCTTTCTTCAGGTATAGTCGAAAATGCCAGCTGAGAAAGCACATTATGATATGGTTCTTTCAATTTATTCCATAAAGCATAAAAGTCAGTCGCTAGCGGGGACTGTTCTATAGTTTTGACTTGCCAGTTGACAGGAGTATCAACAGCTTGTTGATCATGAATGTATAGTTCTGAAAAATCTTTTTTAAAACTATCAGATAACAAATATGCTTCACATTGCTCATCATTTGTCAAATAATAAATATCGTAGAAATGACGAATTTTAGAGCCAATAGCCTTAACCGGATCTTCGTCAAACGAAAATCGAAATAATGATACCAATTTCTCAATCATAGTTCGAGATTTATCAAGAACATTTATGCTAAATGGTTGGAATCCGAACTTTTCAATAGCTTCCTTATTATTAGATAAATATAAAAATTCCCCAATATAAGAAGTTATAGTTTGTTTTGCATATGGGTAAGGATTTGCGAAACATAGAACCTTTGCTGGTAATACCTGTCTCAATAATCTCGACAAGATCTGTTGTAATCTCTTTTTCTATCGAACGAATTTTTGTTTTAAGGGCATTACCCGTAGTATTCTCCTTTAAAATAGCGATATCAATATCATCAGAAAATCTGTTAATTAAGTGGTACCCTTTAGTCAGAGACGTTCCCCCTTTAAAAACTATGCTACCAGAATTTGGCGAAAAAGCAAGCTTCTTTAATACAGAAGTTATCCAATAGTCTTTCTCTACAAAATCAGGGGAAATCTTGCGGAATGTAGCTGTAGATTTAATCAATTCAACAAATTCTTTTGTATTGCTGTGCAGTTCCATCATTTAATATACCATTTATATTGCGTAGGCAGTATCTTAGCTGAAATTCGCATTTTATAGGATGTCATAGGGTTGAGTACATTGAAAAGGGCTGTAGTATCTTCATTAACATTTATTGTCTCGATGATTGCCCCAAGAAGTGCAATAGTGGCGGGATTATATTTAAGTACAAGTTTTTTTATCGTTGCCGTTTGCTCCGGAGTAAGATCTTTGAATAATACCAATAGTCTGTAACAAGCATTATCAGGCGTTGTATCGGGTATATTTTTAAAGAATCGCAAACAATCAAGAAGCTGAAGTAACTGAATATTTTCTTTTGTTATAGTATTTTCCTGTTTCACAAAACTGATTCGATATATACCTCTGATTATCGCTTTTTTCTCTCTTTTGCAAGCAATACGGAGAGAAGCCGGAACCTGAGTTGTCAAACCTAAATTATTAAATACAGAATAACCAGTAAGATAGCCTATAGGCTTTCCGTTTTTCTCAATCAGATCTTTTACGATCTGATAAACGTCTGGCTGCAATTCTCCATATCTGCTAATCTGTGGTTTGTAAAAACGCCCTTTTGATAAACGACGTATTTTCCCACTAGCAACCAATTTATTTATTGCTTTATTAACAGCCTTTTGTTTGTTAACCTCTATCTGAAAATCTGATGAGGTGAAAACAAATCCAATTGGAAATCTATCTATTGTATTTTTAACAATATCAAACATTTGTCAAATTAAATATGCTGTAAAAATAAATATAATATGCGAGTTTTTACGGGTAAAAACTCTCTTCTTTAGAATTATTGTTTTAATTACTTCGTTATACTTTTTAAAAATTTAAATCAACATCCCTATCATCGCTTAAAACTCACTTAGTTTGTATACCAAATTTGGCAAAAATCAGCACGTGAGCTTATTTAAATAATAGTTGATTTACAAAGCTAATATAATATTTTAATTTGAATTTAAAATAAATATCGCAGTATTTGAATCCCGAAAAATCACACGTAGAAACCTGACTTTGATAAAGGCAAAGTATCCAAATCATTAAAAGGTCACGAAATACCAGGAACGAATCTCAATACTCCCGGAATAAAAATTATCTGTCTAGTAATGATGAAACCTCTTCTTTCAAACGAGGTAAATGATTGATAATAATACTCCAGATCATTTCATCAGAAACATTATCATAACCATGAATTATCCGGTTTCTGGTACCAATTATTTTTTGTGCATGCTCAATGTAAATATCTGAATCTTTACGAATAATCCGATTAACGGCTTCACCGATAATTTCAAAATCACGTTCAACAGCACGCTTTGTCCTGATATCACTTTTTTAATCATCAAAGCGTTTTGGATTTCCTTCAAAATAACTTTCAATTTCAGTTATCGATTGAAGTATGTCATATAGCCAAGTCTGAATATCACTATCCATATATCAGCATTTTAGTTGAGTCAATTGATTTTCTTAAAAAAGGATTTTTGATTGCCTTATCTTCCAATAAATCCACCTCTCTATGGAGTAACATCTCCAAAGAATTTTTCAGATCAAAATAGTTGTCAGCATAATCATACAAATCAACATCCTTAAAATCGACAAGTAAATCCACGTCACTATCTGCCTTAAACCGGTCCGATATCACCGAACCGAAAGCAAACATCCTAAGAACCTTATGCTTCAAGCACAATTCTTTGATCTTATCACTATTTTCATCAATCATACTCATTGCTTAGCAAATATAATCAATTTTATCAAAGTTAAAATCTGAATACCCGGCAAAACACTAATTCAAAAACTTATTATTGGCAGATTCTCACCTCTTTTCACTTAAACTTCCACCATTTCTTTTTTGGCCCATCTGTTATACTAAAATACAATTTAATTTCTTCATTGTCCACCTTGTGTTTAAACATAATCTCCTGAATAACTTCTTTTTTCCTGTTCTTTATCGGGTTGATTTCATTCAACTCAAAATCAAAGGTTAACAAAAGTATTTGAGCACTCTCGATGCTATCGGTTTCAATATAATGATCAGGAGTAATCCCTTTTAAATAATAAACTATCTGATCGAGAATTTCAATAATTGACAGATCATCCCACTCTGCCGGAGTATAACCTGATAAATCACTTCCCGGATATTCGCCACATTCCTGACATAACAATACAGATGCTTCAGACCATATTAAATAGTATTTATCGGGAATGCAGTCTTGCAGTTTTTGCGGAAGCATATTTTTGATTTCCGCATAAAATTCAAATGAAGGTACCTTTTTTGTTTCAATCAGGTTCGAACCTGTTCTGTAAATTTTACCACTGGCCCCGCTTAAATGCTTTTTAATAACATCCAGCTCATTTCTGGCAAGCTCACTTTCGTCAAAGGTTAAAGAAGATTCGTAAAAAGCCTTAGCCAGCTCAAATTCACCCAGCTCAATTAAAATATAACCTGTCCCCCTTAAAGCCCTTGCTTTCTGAGAATCAGTATTAAAAGGCCTTGACTTATAAGCATTCTCATAGCAGGTAATTGCATTATGAAACAATTCTTTATCACTGGTTGATGACCCAATCTGACCGAATAACAAACCCATTTCAGACATAAGTAGCGGATGATCAGGCTCAAGCTCAAGTCCTTTATAGAGAAACCGTAACGCATCTTCAAACTCCCCTCTCTCAATGCAAATGATAGCCAGCATGTAACAGCATCTAGGATAAGCATTGCCAATCCAAATCAACTCAATATCTTTTCCCTTCAAAGTATTACAATAAGACATAAACTCATCATAATCCCAGAACTTATAGTAAAGTTTGCCGTCTTTTTCAAAACTGTTTAAATAACCTTCAACCGGAATATGGTCATAAATAATCAACAGATCATTATAAGTCTTATCCCAGTTGATATTGCTGCTTTGCATGCTTTTGTCAATTTCAACTATACGCTTAGCATCAAGCTTTTCAGTCTCAGAATACATTTTTACAATTTAATTACAGTTATCATTTCATTCGTACTTAGAATATCTCTCAAATCTACTGCCAACCAAAACACAGCCGGTTAATCAAAATCAAACCTCTCGTCAAACTCAAGTAACACTTTAATGAATTCTGCCGGAAGGATTTCGACTACAAAGTCTTTTATTTGGGTTGGGATGGACTTATAGAAGGCAGAAGCAATGCCACCGGTAATGCAGGCGATTGTGTCACTGTCACCCCCGATAGAAATAGCCAGCCTTATGGCACTTTCGAAGTCCGAACTCTCCAGGAACGCTACAATAGCTTGCGGGACTGACCCCTGACAGGTTTCATCAAACTCATAAACAGGCCTTATCCGGTCAAGCGTAAAATCAAGATTATAATTAAAAGTTGAAGTCAGATAGTCCTTTATATCCGGCTTTGACCTCCCCTGGCGCGCAAGAAATATCGCTGCAGCAGTAGCCTGAGCACCCTTTATCCCTTCAGGATGATTGTGAGTAACTTCAGCAGTCTGCCTGGCAACCTCCAAAACGGTTTCAATATCATTAAAGGCGAAACCAACAGGACTTACTCTCATCGCTGACCCATTACCATAACTCCCATAAGGTTTCAGACCACCGGAGTGAAGCCAATCCCGGAAACGGGCACCATAACCACGCCCGGGATATTTCCTGCCGTGTTCACAAATCGTCTTAGCAAAATCCTTTTTATTAATCAGGCAATCAGCAACAGCAATAGTCAAAACCGTATCGTCAGTAAAATCGCATTTCGGACTAAACAAATCAAAGTCAGTTGACCTGACATTATTCCATTCAAATACAGAACCAATTACATCACCAATAACAGCCCCAATTATAGTGTCGCTAACTTCAGTCTTTTTCATATCATTCATCAATGCACAGTAATTATTTCAAACTCCCGTTCAATCTTCCAAATCAATCCTCCGGATCAATCTTCCGGATCAAGCCTCGGGATCATCAAAATAGTTTGACATAGTGTCTTTAAATGAATGTATTTTTTCACCATATCTGGTTCTTGCCTTTTTCTCTTTATCAAACATTGCATGAATATCTTCCTCATTTTTTTCAAAAACCAGCGTGTTGTTAATTGAAATCGAATAAGCCATCTTTTCAATATCGTGACCTGTCCCAATATAAGTAAAAGTCCAGTTCTTAAGCTTTAACTCATCAACAAGACCTTTGATGTCCTGACCCGAAAATTCACTAGAAGCATTTTCCTCTCCATCCGTCAAAACAGTTACAAGAACATTGTAGTCTGTTACATCTGCCAAAGCGTGTTTCAATTTAATAATGCTGTATCCCATAGCATCTAACAAAGGCGTGGAAGCGTCAGGAATGTAACTTTTGGCATTAATTTCCTCAAGCTTATTTGCCGGATCCAAAAAATGAAGCGTCTTTATTTCCAGACCATTAAAAGAAACAAAAGAAACAAAATGTTCCTGTTCCGGAAACTGCTTTTCAATACCTTTTATAGTCTGCACAATTTCGTTGAAACCCTGAATAATAGTAGTTTTAATAAACTCCATAGACCCACTTTCGTCTAAAATAATTAGGTTATGCACCTGATGTCTCTTTTCCATAGCAATTTAGATTTAAGATTAATAAAATAACAAACGCACAGACCACCAAAACGACAAAAGCCATTTCAGCAACATACTATCCGGATAACTCCAAAAACAGTAAAAAATGGGGTGAGTGTATTTCAAGGACTACTGCAATCCTTCGCTAAATATAGGAAAAAAAATATTTCCCCGCCATCAAATGTTGATTAAATTTTAAATAAATATCGCAGTATTTGAAACCTGAAATACACTTGGTGAAACCGTGTCTTGAAGAAAAAACAATCAGATTACTGCTGGTCGGGTCTTTTTAATTTCCGCTCCAACAGTAGGGTCAAGGTTTATTAACCAAACTTCATTTTGTTTCATAAAAATCAACAAAATCAAGGTTTGTAAACGCAGTCAGGTTTTTATCAGTTTTGTAATCAGAATATAATAAATCCGCAGCTTCCTTCATTACGCTTTTATCCTCTTGAGTCCTGATTGATTGGATCGTTTTTTCAGCCACATATATCCTTTTAGAAATTGGCAATCTTCGGATTTCTCGTATAATTTCATTAGTTCTCATAGCGAATCAATTAATACTGCAAGATACAAAAAAAAATAATGATACCTCTTATCAATACTTGCAAAGCTCTTTGTTGCCAGGTTTCGGGAGTATAATATGGCGATTTTTAATTCATTAAGTTTACTTCTATCACCTCAATCTTCTTAATATGCTCCACCAGGAACTCAAATTCGTAAGTATCCAGGCTTACGCTTTTTACTTCTGTTTCTTCTTCATCCTTAAAACTAACGAACCACAGGAGACCTTCAAACTCAACATTATCTATCATTGTCAACCTTACACGTTCTCCTGCAAAACTTTCAAAATCTATGTTTTCCATGTTAGCTAAATAAAGTAATATTTAAATCAAATAAACTCACTTACAATGCCTTCATCAACATGATGAAACCTCACTCTGGAAGGCAAACCGGATTTATCAAAAAATATTGAGACATTCCAGAATGGCAAGCGATTACCACAGCTATCATATTCTAAAGTACTTAAAACCACCTTTCTCTTTGGCATAGTTAATACAGTATATTTCTCCTTTGAGTAGTCATAAAGGCTAGAAATATCAATAATTGCAACATCACCATCCATAACGACCACTGAGTACCATACGCTATATTCCTTGATAACAGTTTTAACTATTACTGTGTGCTTTCTATTTTTGAAACCGGATTTAGGCAAGCTATTTACAGGAACATCTGAGATTAGCTCGCAAAACCTTTGAGATTCAAACGAAAAATTGAGTTTCCTGTAATCATCACTCATATGAGAGCTAATCTTCACTTTACTAAGATTTTCAGGACCAAGCCATTTTTGAATCTCCGTATCCTCAATCTCTATTTCAGCATCCGTAAAATCAGCACCATCTAAAATTGTATCTGACAGGTCAACATACAACATTGTTGCATTTCTAAAGTTGGCATTAGTCAAATTTGAACCACGAAAATCCGTATTAAACATACTGGCATTACTGAAATTCGCCCTTGATAAATCTGTATTGATGAATTCCGTATAATCTAAAGTTGTATCAGACACATCAGCATCAACCATCTTTGCATCAACTATACAAGCACTTGATAGATTTGATTTTGAAAAATTCGTCTTTGACAAATTTGAATTATAAAAATCACAACCAGAAAAGCTACCATTGTTTAATTTAGCACCAGTTAAATCCGCATTATTCAAAGAGCAAAGGAAAAATTCACACTTTGACAAATCCGCCTCAATCAACAGGGCTTCTTTAAAATTTATAAAACCAAGCCTGGCACCTTTTAAGTTATTCATTATATTATTAAATTATATACAAAGTAGTTAACTGTATTGTAAAAACTCAATATCTATATTAAAAAGCATTTTAATATTAAGCCTTTATTCTGTTTTTCTTCGTTATTATTTTTGTGTCATTCTGTTTTTTTGGCTTTTAAATATTGTTCTCTCAAGTCTGCAAGAGTTTTGTTTTCAGAATTTTTCCACGATGTCCAACCATTAACGGTTCTTCTGTCGCTTCCTGCAGCTTGAATACCAGCCAATGCAGCACTACTTGAACTAAGAAATCTTTAATTTAATAATTGCAATGAGCCATCATCAAATATTGCTGCTTCAAATTATTTTGTCTGTCCACCTTATGGTTAAAAAGTAATTGTCAATATTTGGCGTTCTTACTAAAAATTAGAATTAAGTATATTAGTTAAATATTCATTTTTAGGGTTTTAGCCAACTCTAAATCATGAATTACGAGCTTAGTATTTATAATATTTTACTTATACTTTATAAAGAGTATGGAGCTCCCGGATGCACTAATCCCATTAAAAAAATAAAATCATGTAGTTCAATAAACCCCCTTATTAACTATACGAAGATATAAAGTGCAATGACTTATCAAGATTTATTGATTAAATGTGTATGTTTTTAATTCTTTTATGTCAATCTGTGAAAAATGTGTTTTGTCAAAATAAATTGTATAACCGTTACTTGTTTTAAAATTATCATAATTATCAAAATTCAAATACAAAAGCGAATCTTTTGATAAATCAGAATACTTATTTGTTTTAAAAACATAGAACTCATAATGATCTGGTTCTGCCATCCACCTATTGTCTTGGTACATTGGTAATTTTAACAATGATTTAGGTGTAATGTCTATTTTAAGCTTAGCAAATGTGAAAATACCTGAACTCTTTGCATCAACTACAAAACAAACAGTTGTTCCATCATCTTCACCATCTTCTAAATCAACTTCATCTTCATCTTCAGTTGAATTATAAGTATTTCCACTTTTTTGATATAATCCAGAATTTTCAGAAGTATCTTCTCCACAACTAGAACACTTATCATGTTCATTTCCGCTAAAAATTCTCTTTATGAAACTTATTAATTTATCAATTATCATAACATTTTTTTATTTTACTTCTATTTATTTTATAAGTTAAATTATTAAATCAAAGACTGTTTTTTTATAACTATTCTCGTTCTATGTTAAAATTACAAAATATTTCTATTATCAAGCAGACGTTGTCGATTTTTTCAAAATAATTATAGAGTGTTACCTTCCAATTTTTTTGACAGTCATTATTTAGTATATTAGCATATTCCAGTCTGTGCTTTCCTTGATATATTTTTTATTAAAGGGTTATTTTGCTCTTCACCACAGTAACCTCACATTCCTTACATAACCTTTTTTCCTGGTAGAACTCGGCGATATCGAAGCGACCGTTAGTTTTTTGCCAGATATC
>CAZCPI010000046.1:0-1659 GCA_964500535.1 uncultured Bacteroidales bacterium | reverse complement strand
TTTCCTGGTAGAACTCGGCGATATCGAAGCGACCGTTAGTTTTTTGCCAGATATCAAGACCCCGACCGAGGATGATTTTCCAGCCGTTGTTCATCTCTATGCTTCTATCGTGTTGTATATCGCTAAACTCATAAGTAAAGAATATACCAAGATCAGCCAGAGAATCAGTGATTTCAGTAAAGCTTTGCTTGGCACTTTCCATAAACTCATCAGTATTGAAAGTTACAAGATGAATATT
Organism: uncultured Bacteroidales bacterium; assembly: GCA_964500535.1. Taxonomy (GTDB): domain Bacteria; phylum Bacteroidota; class Bacteroidia; order Bacteroidales; family UBA1402; genus UBA8389. The sequence continues at coordinate 1,421 of CAZCPI010000046.1, read as the reverse complement.
GATCTCCTCATCTTCCTTTTTCAACTCAGCAATAAGACGACACAACTCAACAAAATTGCGTATTTGGTATGGCATTCTTATATATGGATCTCTTATCACGTACTCAGTCGCACCTTCCAGATATTCGCCAAAAAGACCTTTATAGCTGATATTTGATTGATTATCGCGAATGGTTCGAGTGAAACCAGGCTTTCTTTTAATATAATACACCTCCGGCTCAGTTTTTACAATATTACCTTCTTCAACCAAAGAATTTCCATCATAATTTACCCCTCTCTGAGCAGCCGGTAATATATTCAACTTAGCATCACCATACTCCAAAACCTCTAATGTCTCAATCGAAAACTTTTTATTGTCATTGGTCTGATATTCAAAGTTAACCAACTCATCATTAAAGGTTTCGTCCATTTTCCTGAGCTGATCTTTTACGCGCTTGCGACTCTCAATAGCAAAATCAAACAATTCTTTAGCCTCATTCAAAGTAAACTCACCATGCGGATATATTATCTTCACTAAACCGGAAAAAGTCTTTTCAATTGCAGTCTTATCACGTGTAGTAATAGTAGTTGACAATTCAAAATATTGTTGGTAAGACTTGGTGTAATCCTCTTTACGTAAATTCTTAAGTATTTCAGCAAGATAGTCAACGATGAAACCAAAATCAGACGAAAACATTTCATTTCTCAACTTCCTTGTTTCCCAACCGGGAAGATAAGCATGAACACGATCTAAAAAGGCAGTATCATAGTAGTCCTTTGGAAGAGCATCAAACAAATCTGTATGCTTCAACATATGAGGAACTGAATGATCTGTGTTGACAACCATAACAATCGAAGCCTCAGCCTGCATTACGTGTGTACCTCTCGAAAACGACTTGTTGGCCATATAGTTTTTCATAATATCCACCAGGCCAAGGTCGGACTTCTTGGTTTTACCCGCAAACTCGTCAAGAGCCACAACATCCCAGTAACCAACAAGGCCTATTTCACCGTTACTGTTGTTTACAAACAACTTAGCCTTCGAAACCTCACCTCCCGAAATCAATATACCATGCGGAGACAGTTCAGAGAAAATATGAGATTTACCAGTACCCTTTGGACCAAGCTCAATCAGGTTATAATTATTTTCAGCAAAAGGAATCAAACGAGCAATTTGTAGCAATTTTGAGCGATTGGTAAACTCATCAGGATTCAAACCCATAGTCTGCATCAACAAGTCTATCCATTCCTCCTTATCAAAACCCTTTCTAATCTCCTTGTATTCCTCAATATCTACCGACGAAACCTGTATAGGTTTTAAACTCTCAACATTCCAGGGCACATTATCCTTACCCTCCACAGGAGCATAACTCATAGTAACGATGGACCAGACTCCCTCAGACAACAACTTAGGATATGTCTTTATATAATCGCTAAAAATAG
>CAZCPI010000045.1:6391-16743 GCA_964500535.1 uncultured Bacteroidales bacterium | reverse complement strand
AAAAGACTGTATTAATGATTTCTGTTGACGGACTTACTGTAGAATTTGGTGGTTTCACACTGTTTGATGATATAACTTTTGTTGTTAATAAAAGGGACAGGATTGCTCTTGTCGGTAAAAACGGAGCAGGGAAGTCCACTATGCTTAAAATTTTTGCAGGCATCCAGAATCCTTCCAGGGGTAATGTAAATGTTCCCAGAGATATTTCCGTAGGTTATCTGCCGCAACATATGATTCATCAGGATGGCAGGACAGTTCTTGAAGAAACCGAAACGGCTTTTCAGGCAATATTTGAACTACAATCTGATATTGAAAGAATAAATCTGGAGCTCGCTGACAGAGAAGATTATGAGTCTGATTCATACCACAGGCTTATTGATGAGCTTACTCATAAGAATGAGCGTCTGGCTATGTCTGATGTCAATAATTATAAGGCCGAAGTTGAGAAGACACTGATGGGGCTTGGTTTTGTCAGGTCTGATTTTGACCGTATGACGAATGAATTTTCAGGCGGATGGAGAATGAGAATCGAGCTTGCAAAGTTATTATTGCAGAGACCGGATGTTCTTCTGCTTGATGAACCGACCAATCACCTGGATATTGAATCTATTCAATGGCTTGAAAATTTTCTGGCCATGCATTCAAATGCCGTAATATTGGTTTCACATGACAGAGCTTTTATAAATGCCGTGACCAACAGGACTATTGAGATTTCATTGGGCAGGATTTATGATTATAAAGTGCCTTATTTCCAGTATGTAGAGCTAAGAAAAGAACATAGAGACCAGCAAATAAGAGCTTACGAAAATCAGCAGAAAATAATTCAGGATACTGAAGAGTTTATTGAGAGATTCCGTTATAAAGCAACTAAATCTGTTCAGGTTCAATCAAGAATAAAGCAACTTGAAAAGCTTGAAAGACTGGAAGTTGACGATGAGGATAATTCTGCTTTGAATCTTAAATTTCCTCCCTCACCAAGATCAGGAAGCTTCCCGCTGATAATTGAAGACTTACGTAAAGATTATGGAAGTCATACTGTTATAAAAAATGTAAATCTCACGATTAACAGAGGTGAAAAGGTTGCTTTTGTCGGGAAAAATGGTGAAGGCAAATCGACTCTTGTCAAATGTATTCTCGGAGAGATACCATTCTCAGGTGTTCTTAAGTTAGGGCATAATGTAAAAATCGGATATTTTGCCCAGAATCAGGCAAGTTTACTTGATGAAAACCTGACTGTATTTGAAACAATTGACCATGTTGCTGTCGGTGATATCAGAACCAAAATAAGAGATATTCTTGGCGCATTCATGTTTGGAGGTGAGGCTTCAGACAAAAAAGTGAAAGTGCTTTCGGGAGGTGAAAGAAGCAGGCTTGCTATGATCAGACTCCTTCTTGAACCTGTAAATTTTCTGGTGTTGGATGAGCCCACAAATCATCTTGACATGCGGTCGAAAGATGTTTTGAAAAAAGCAATTAAGGAATTTGACGGTACTGCTATCGTGGTTTCACATGACAGGGAGTTTCTGGATGGTCTTGCTGAAAAGATTTATGAATTTGGTGGTGGCAATGTTAAGGAGCACCTTGGAGACATAAATTATTTTCTGGAAAAGAAAAAAATGGAAAGTCTTCAGGAGATCGAAATTTCAAACAAAGCGGTACTACAAGTCAATACAGAGAAAGCTCCGACTGAGAACCGTATGTCATACGAAGCCCGTAAGGAGTATAATAAACAGGTTAAAAAACTTGAGAAAGCTGTTGAAGTGCTGGAATCAACTATTTCAAGTCTTGAAAAGCAGGTTGAACAGACAGAACAAATGATGATGACTCCTGATGGTGCTTCTAATCTTGCTTTATTACAGATACACTCAAAAGTTAAGAAACAACTTGATGAATGTATGGAAGAGTGGGAGAAAGGCACTCTTAATCTTGAAGAGCTTAAAAATAAGGGGATCTGATTTTTTGTTTTGCATTATTCGAAAAAGATTCTGACTTTTACGTCAAAATTTTCAGAAACCATGGAAAACAATTCCTTTAAAGTTTACTCATACAGATGGGTGGTTTTAGCCGCGTATATGCTGGCAATCATTGCAAACCAGATATGCTGGATCACGTTTGCTCCTATAACCAGCAGAGTTGCTCTATTACTGGATGTTACAGATCTTCAGGTGGGTATTTTATCCATGTGCTTTATGATCGTGTTTATTTTTGTGTCTGTTCCTGCATCCTGGATAATCGATAAATACGGTATAAAGATTGGTGTTGGGATAGGTGCTATACTGACCGGTATTTTTGCCTTGATGAGAGGCTTGGTTTCGACAGACTATAATTCGATATTGCTTTCTCAGATAGGCATTGCCATCGGGCAGCCTTTTTTACTGAATGCTTTTACCAAAGTTTCATCTAAATGGTTCCCGATTTCAGAAAGAGCCACAGCTGCAGGATTAGGAAATCTCTCAATGTATGTGGGTATTTTTGCCGGTATGGTGCTTACTCCTTATCTTGCTGAAAATGTTGGCATTCCGAACACATTATATTATTACGGCATCTTTGCTGTAATTGCTGCTCTGGTATTTTTATTTTTTGCTAAGGATAAACCACTCACGGCGCCTTGTTTACCTGAACAGGAAGAACGTGCTTTGGTGGTTGACGGACTTAAAGGTATATTTAAAATAAAGGATTTTAATATCCTTATGCTGATTTTCTTTATTGGTTTGGGAGTATTTAACTGCGTAACTACCTGGATTGAAAATATACTGGCTCCGAGAGGTTTCACAACTACAGAGGCCGGAACTGCCGGAGGTATAATGATTCTTGCCGGGATTATGGGGGCATTTATTATGCCTCTTTTGTCAGATAAGTTGCAAAAACGTAAGCCTTTTATAATCATGGCACTTATTGGTGCGACTATTGGTCTTGCCGGGATAGCCTTTACTGATCATTACTGGTTACTTATGTTTTCTTGTGCCATGCTTGGTTTCTTCCTTTTAAGCTCTGGTCCGATTGGTTTCCAATATGGTGCAGAAGTTACATATCCGATTTCTGAAGGTACTTCCAATGGATTCCTGCTTATGGTTGGTCAGATTTCCGGTATTGCCATGATTTTCGGTATGGACGCCTTTAAAGATCCGGTTACGGGCTCCATGAAAAATTCCATGATTTTGTTGATTGGCCTGATGTTTTTGGCTTTCATTTTAACCTTTTTGCTTAAAGAATCCAAAATACTTTCATCAGATGGTAAAGATTAAAAGTTTACTGATTTCAATTTCGTTATTAGTAATAACAATATCTGCTTTCGGGCAGGAAGCTGTTGGATCATTTCCAATTCAAAAAGATTCATCAGGGGCGATACAGACTATTTCTGAGGATGAGTTAAATGAAAGACTTCAGATTGTTGAAACCATGCTTAAGCATAACGAAAAAGCAGCACAAACCTGGTGGTACAGCTGGATTGGCTTATATGGCGGTGGCACAATCGGGCAAGGAGCAGTAGCTTATGTTACTAAGGATAAAAATCTAAGACAGGATATGATTGTAAGTGCAGGTACTACTCTCATTGGATTGGCCGGGCAGGTAATATTTCCTGTAAAATCAGGTTATGAGATGATTTCATCCGATAAAATTAACGGACTTTCCTATGATGAAAAACTCAAAAAGCTTCTTGATGATGAGGGAAAGCTCAAATATCAGTCAGAGAGAGCAATTTCCGGCAAGAACTGGCAGACTCAGGCTATGAATGTAGCTGTAAATCTAACAGGAGGCCTTGTTACCTGGATAGGTTTTAAAAGGCCTTTGAAAGATGGCATAATTAATTTTGCAACAGGTATGGCAGTATCAGAACTTCAGATTTTCAGTCAGCCTACCCGTGCAAAAAAGGATTACCGGGCGTATTGCAGCAAATATAACCTTAACGGTTATTCAAATCAACCCCGACCTGAATATACGATTTATGCCAATGTAATTCCCGGAGGAATAAGTGTTGGTATAGGTTTTTAAACTACTTTATTGTATCAAGAAAAGACTTTATATTCTCAGTAGATACTCCCGGAGGCATACCTCCACCACATGAATATACTATTCGGCTGAAACCTTTAGCTTCAGCTTTTAAAGCTTCTGTGGCTTTTGCAACATCCTGAGGAGATCCCGCTGCAAGTACATCTCTTGGCGGAATGTTTCCCAATATGGCAATTTTACCTTCAGTCTCCTTGATTAGTTCAGTAAGCGTGAGATGAATTCCCGGATTATAGAGGTTTATTCCAATTTCCGGATAATACTTCACGGAAACGGTACAGTCAGCATCGTTATGGAAAAGTTTTATACTGTCAGACGTATCATATAATTCTTTCAGATAAGGATAGCCGAATGTCATGAAATCTTCTTCACTGATGAAACCTACAATATCATCAAGCATCATAATACCGTCAATAGTATCAATCGAGTCATGTTGCAGTTTATGCCATTTTTTCAGAAAGTCGGTAATCTTTCTTAATAAAACATGAGTGGCATCAGGATCCATCATCATTGTAGTCAGGAATTCAGTAGTGCCCATTAAAAATGAAGCAATATTGAGAGGCCCGCGTGAAACCGAAAACCTGATTTTATGACCGGCTTCTTCAATTTCAGGTCTTGCAAGCTTCAGTCTGTTTAGCATGAATGGCAACAAACCATCAACCTCAGGATCTGGTATCTCCATCGCGTAAATATCTTCGCTGCTGTTAATTATTTTATTCGCGAACGGGAATTCGTTTTTCCAGAAAACAGTTTTTGCCCCAAAAGCAGATGGCTCGGTACACATACCATATTCACTCCAGAATCCAGGCAGGAAAATCACATCAGGAAAGGTTTCCATTGCATTAAGATTGGCTTTTACCCATGACTGATCATTTGTAAAATAATCAAGAATAGAGATTCCATGCCACGCTGGCAGCCAGGGACAGTCAATAATAAAACCAGCTACCGGACTACCGGTATAATCACCTTTAACTATTTCGTTTAATATGCCCCATTGTCTGTCTGTCATGATATATAGATTTTTAGAGATGAATTATCTTTCATCACAAAATTAAATTAATTCTGATAATTTTACCTGATAGGTTACTTCAATTTTGTTGAAAGTATATTTTCAATCTCCAGTGAGATGAGATTTATATTAAACGGTTTTTGGAAATATTTATCAATCAAACCATTATCCAGAGCCTCACTGATTTCTGAAGTAATTTCAAAACCGGTGAGAATGTAAAAGCTTATTTCCGGATATAACTTATTAGCCTTGGTTATGAATTCGATGCCATTCATTTCCGGCATCCTCATGTCACTGAAAACAATACAAATATCTTTATCAATTGATAAAATTTCCAATGCTTTCATCCCGTTATCAGCAGTAAGAACTTCATATTTTTTTTGAAGATTTACCTTAAACAACATTAGATTTATGGCTTCATCGTCAACATATAAGATTTTGTGTTTATTCATAACTGTTTTTTTAAAGGGATTTCGATAGTAACAATTGTTCCTTTATCAATTTCTGAATTGAAACTCAGATTGCCGGAATGTTCCTTGATATTATTCAAAGCAATTGAAAGCCCCAATCCGGTACCTTCACCGGGGTTTTTAGTCGTGAAGAACGGATCTGTAATTTTTACAAGGTTTTCAGGACTAATACCACATCCGGTATCACTTATTTGAATATTTGCGAAACCTTCGTTTTCCGTCGTGCTGATAGTTACAGATCCCTCGCCTTTTATAGATTGACAAGCATTTATAATAATATTGGTAAAAACCTGGATAATACGATCTTCATCACCTTCAATAATTAATTTTTTTAAAGAGTAGTTTTTATTGATTTTTATCCGGTTTAAAAAATTACTGCTGATTGATTTAAGACTTTTATCAATCATTTCTCCGATATTACAATCTTTAGAGTTACCTCCGAAACGGCTGGTTATCTGGTTAAGTCCTGAAACAATAAAGCTGGCTCTGTCAACTCCCGTTTTAATACTGCTGATAAATAATTTTAGTTTATCATCTTTTGCAATTTCATCAATATAAAAATTTTCAAGGCCTGTTACACCGCCAAGGATGAAATTAAGAGGGTTGTTTATTTCGTGTGCAAGGCCTGCCGTAAAAACGCCGACTGAAGCTTTTTTTTCAGCCTGAATCAGCTGGTTCTGTGCATCTCTCAGATTTTCAAGGGTCTCTTTTAATTCAACATTCTGATGATTAATTATTTCATTTTTATCAGAAAGCTTTTCGTTGGTTTCTTTTAATAGTTTTACAGTATCGTCAAGTTCTTTGATTTTTACATCTACTTTTTCCTGAAGTTCTTTTTTATGCTTTTCTAATTCTTTTTCAGTATGTCTCAGTTTATTTAAATGCTTTTTTAGAAAAAAGAAAAATAATAAAGCCGTAGTTATTACATAACCCCAACCTTTTGTAATTTCAATTCTTGTTTCTAAGTCTTTGTCCAGATTCAGACTATTCACAGCTTTATCTGAAAGCAGAATCCAAAGACCTCCAATGATTAGATATGCAAGAACAATTCTGTATTCAAATCTGATTTTTTTATACATGCCGGGATATTTTATTATGTCTTTAAGTAATTCAACACCGAACAAATAATATATCAATCGAAAGGTATATCAAATATAAAAAATATTGTATATTTTACAAAATCCTGTACTTTTGCTACTTCAAAAATTCCTATAAAATTATGAGCGGTATATTCGGAAGTGTTTCAAAAATAGATTGTGTAGCAGATGTGTTTTATGGTACTGATTATCATTCCCATTTGGGTACCAAGAGAGCCGGGATGGCTTTTTTTTCGGCAACTAAGGGATTTCAGAGAGCAATTCACAGTCTGGAAGATGGTTATTTCAGAAATAAATTTGAGAATGACCTGAAAGGTTTCTCCGGGAATAGTGGAATAGGTGTAATAAGTGATATGGAGGCGCAACCGATAGTTGTAAACTCTCATATGGGACGTTTTGCAGTTGTGACTGTTAGCAAGATTGTCAACATTGATGAGCTTGAATCTCATTTTCTTGAGGGACACCATACTTTTTCTGAAACCAGTCAGGGTACTGTCAATCCAACCGAACTTGTAGCAATGCTGATTGCCGAGGGTGATGATTTTCTTTCAGGGATTGAAAACGTATATAACCGCGTGAAAGGTTCCTGTTCAATGTTAATTCTGACCAACAAAGGTGAGATAATTGCAGCCAGAGATAAACTGGGAAGAACTCCGATTATCATTGGAAAAAAAGAAGGTGCTTTTGCTGCTGCTTTTGAGACATGTTCATTTTCAAATCTGGGTTATGAAATCGAAAAATATATTGGTCCCGGAGAAGTTGTAAAAATTGATGCAGTTGGATATGAGCAAATGCGAAAACCAAATGATAAGATGCAAATCTGTTCATTTTTATGGGTTTACTATGGTTATCCGCCATCCTTTTATGAAGGTATTAATGTTGAAGAATCCAGATATCGTTGTGGAGCCAAATTAGCTTCCCATGATAATATTGAGGCTGATTTTGTGGCTGGTATTCCAGATTCGGGAGTAGGACATGCTATGGGTTATAGCAATGCAACAGGTATTCCTTTTAAACGTCCCTATTCAAAATATACACCAACCTGGCCAAGAAGTTTCATGCCTCAGAGTCAAAATATGCGTGACCTCGTAGCAAAAATGAAATTATTGCCAAATAAATCCATAATTAAAGACAGCAGAGGTATTTTCCTTGATGATTCAATTGTCAGAGGCACTCAGTTGAAAGACAATGTCAGTGATTTGCATGATGCAGGCATTAAAGAAGTGAATATGCGAATAGCTTGTCCTCCTCTTACATATCCCTGTGAGTTTATTAATTTCAGCAGATCAAGATCAAACCTGGATCTTGCAACTCACAAGGCAATCAGACAAATTGAAGGCAAAGAAGATGTAGATTTAAAAGAGTATTCTGATTGCAATAGCGAAAAATACTCTGCGATGGTAGATGTTATCAGAGAAAATCTTGGTCTGACAACGCTTGCATTTCAAAAACTTGAAGATCTTGTTGAAGCTATCGGATTACCAAAAGAAAAGCTTTGTACACATTGCTGGGATGGATCAAGCCATTTTTAAAAAAAGTAGTCATTGAAACCGGTTTCATGTAAAAGATCACCATAATCAAAGGAGTTAATGTCGCAAACACGATCATAATTATCCTCTAAGAGAGTAAAGTCACTTATATAATTTTCATCAATATAGCCGGAAAAATAATCAAAGGAAGCACTGGGATTTTCAGATATTAATTCTTTCATATGATATTTTTTATTTTTTAAACTAAGGCCATATGGAACGCCGCATGCCAAAACTATCATTAACTTGGATGCTTTATTTAAGCATGCTCGTTTCATATATATTATCTTATTTTATTTCAACAAAGATTATCATAGTTAGTTACGATAATATTTCAGTCTTAATAAGATTTTAAGTTCAGAATGAAGAATCTTTTGGCATGCAGCGTTCCATATGTCCTTAGTGAAAATAATAGAAATAATAATAACAAATGATGTATTATCCTCTGAAATTTGAGCCAATCCTGAAAAAAGTTATTTGGGGAGGCAATGAGATTTGCAGATTCAAACATTTGAATTATAATGAAACCGGTATCGGAGAAAGTTGGGAGATTTCTCAGGTTCCCGGTTCTGTTTCTGTAGTTTCAAATGGTTCATTAAAAGGACATGATCTTTCCGAAATAATTGAATCTGATCCTGTTAAGTTATTGGGCAAAAAATCATTTGAGAAGTATGGAATGAAGTTTCCTTTGTTGATCAAGTTTATAGATGCACGGGATGATTTGTCCATTCAGGTACATCCGGATGACAAGCTTGCAAAAGAGAGACATAATTCTTTCGGCAAAACAGAAATGTGGTATGTAATTCAATCCGAGCAGGGAGCTAAGCTGATTTCCGGTTTCTCCGAAAAAATCGATGCTGAAGAATACGAAAAAAGAATAAAAGACGGAACGATAGAAGAAGTTTTGCAACAACATGAGGTAAAAGAAGGAGATGTATTTTTTATCCCTGCTGGCAGAGTCCATGCGATAGGAAAAGGATTATTTATTACTGAAATTCAACAAACTTCTGACGTAACTTACAGACTGTATGATTATAAAAGAAAAGACGCAAACGGTAATGAAAGGGAATTGCACACCTCTTTGGCTAAAGATGCTATAGACTACAATCTGTATGAAGATTTGAAGGTAGAATATGAAGAGTCTGAAAATGAAGAAATAAGACTTGCCGGGTGTGAATATTTCGTTACAAATAAAATTCATCTTAAATCTGATGAGATTTTTGAGCAACAGGTTTCAGTTGATGGTAAGCCACAAAGTATGATGATTACTGATACGATTGAAATGGAAAGAGATTTCTCCGGCTTGGATTGTTTCAGGGCATATATATGTATAAGCGGAAAGGGCAGCATCGATGCAGAAGATAATGGCTCAGTACAGATCCATCAGGGTGAAACCGTTCTTATCCCTGCTTGTATTGAATCAGTTACTTTAAGAGCAAATAACGAACTGGTATTACTTGAAACCTATTTGCCCTGAATTCAGTTATGTACATACCCTGCTGTTCTGCTGATAATATATCGTAATATTGTTGATTTATGTCCTGAATCTAAGATAACTCGCTGCTTGCGTCGATGAAATTATATTCATTAAATGAACCAAACTTATGAAGCATTTAAAAACCGGATTTTTCACTGTTACAATTTGTTTCCTTTTTCTATTCAACACGGGTGTTTTCGCACAAAATCAGATACAATTATCTGAAACTAATGACAGCTTATCTGTAAATGAGTTAATAGTTTATGTAATGCCTACAATGCACCCTCTTGATTGGACGAGTCCTTCAGGTTTGTTTAAATCGATGGAAAATTGCTACATTAAAACTGCTACTCTTGCAGACAACTATTTACTCGGTCATCTTGCCGTAAAATTAAAAACAGGTTTTAATGGTGAAACCAGGCTGTATGCAATGACAGCCGCAAATAAACTGGAAAGAATTAATCTTGTTTTGAAAGACAAGATAGGTTTCGGCATACTAGGTTATCCTCTTAAAGGGAAATTTGAAGATGAAAAAGAGCTGGGCAGAAAACTGGATGTATATGCAAAGAGAAGTAAACTGGCATATATAAGATATTCATTAAGCGAAAAAGCTGCGAGGAAGATGACGGATTTTATCAATGGAATGAGAGAAAAGAAAATGGATAAATTTGCTGCATGTGATTTTTACGGAGGTATTTTCTGGCCCGGATATAAGGATGAAGGTTCCGGTTGCTCTGCCTTTGGAATAGCATTGCTTGATGC
>CAZCPI010000045.1:4439-6291 GCA_964500535.1 uncultured Bacteroidales bacterium | reverse complement strand
CCCGGACTTTATTGTGATCTGAAAAGTAAAATTACTGTTGAAAGCGACTCCCTGTTTTTATCAAGGCCTGAGGAGAACGCATTTATTGAGTATTACTTTAATAATATCAGATCGCTGGATTAAATAATTGCCCCCTGAAAGCTAATATGAGCTATCAGGGGGCAAGCTTTTATTGTAAGGGAGTACCAGATTAGTTTTTCTTCCAGAGTTTGTTCATATCTTCGAGAGTCTTACCTTTAGTTTCAGGTACCATCTTCCAAACAAACAGAGCAGACAAAATACACATTACACCGTAAAGTCCGTATGTGAAAGGCATGCTGAATGCTTCCAGAGCAGGGAATGTAGATGAAACCGCGAAGTTGGAAATCCATTGAGCTGCAACTGCTATTGCAACAGCCTTGCCACGAATTGTATTCGGGAAGATTTCAGAAATCAAAACCCAACATATAGGACCCCATGACATCATGAATGATGCGGTGTATATGACGATAAAGATAAGTGTAGAAACACCGATAATTTCAAAATGAGCTAACGCTGCAATTACAAACATACCTACTGCCATACCAATTGAACCTATTATCAACAATGGCTTTCTGCCAAATTTATCGACAGTAAATATTGCAACTAAAGTGAATATTATATTGACAATACCCATGATAACTGTCTGCCACATTGCTGCATCCTGCCCGAAACCAAGACCTTTGAAGATGGTTGGGGCATAGTACAGAACTACATTTATTCCCACAGCTTGTTGGAAAACAGAAAGCAATATACCAATAAGCAGAACTTTCCAGCCGTAGGTCAATACTTTTTCAACTTTCTCATGAGCAGATGCCTTGATATCTTTTAGTATCTCAGCGGCGGCTGTTGCCCCGTTAATCTTAGTCAGAATGTGTAAAGCTTTCTTTTCATCTCCGGCTATTGCAAGATATCTCGGAGTTTCAGGCACAAATGCAAGCAACACTGCAAAGACAGCTGCTGGAACAGCATTAGATGCAAACATCCATCTCCAGCCGATAGTTTCAATCCAATCCCATTCCTTACCGTTTGTAATAAAGAAATTTACGAAGTAAACAATCAGCATACCAAAGATGATAGCAAACTGGTTCCATGAAACCAATTTCCCGCGGATATTTGCAGGCGCAATCTCTGCAATATACATAGGGCATATAGCAGAAGCCAAACCAACACCGATTCCGCCGAAAATACGATAAATATTAAATGCTATAAGTACTGAAATAGAAGAGTCGTCTTTTGCAAAGAACAGAAACTCAGGATATGCAGCTCCTAATGAAGAGAAAAGAAATAACATAGCTGCAAGGAACAAAGATTTTTTCCTGCCTAAACCGGATGCAAAAATTCCCGAAACAGCGCTACCTATGATACAGCCAATGAGTGCACTTGAAACTGTTGCCCCGTGATAAAATTCAGCAAGATCACCAAAAGTTTGGCTATCAAGGTTAAAATGTGTTTTTAATGCATCTACAGCTCCCGAAATTACTGCAGTATCATAACCGAAAAGAAGACCACCAATAGTGGCAATCAAAGTTATACCAAAGACATAAGATTTGCTTCCGCCTTGTGTTTCCATGTTTTTAAATTTCAAGTTTTTATATGGTTTAAATTATACTTTACCGGCTTAAAGGTTTTAAACCGCAAAAGAACATTATTAATAGCTCAAAAACAAAAAAAAATGAAGGGTTGCCCTAAAAACAGATTTTTACTTAAACTTAAGTATTACAATATAAAATGATGTAAAAGCACGTGTATATCAGTGTATTGTATATCAGCTTTTAATTGTAAAAAATACAATAACCTTTATTGGTTAAAAAAAGTTAATTATTGGAAATAT
>CAZCPI010000045.1:0-4339 GCA_964500535.1 uncultured Bacteroidales bacterium | reverse complement strand
TAATGTCCAAGCAAAAACATAAGTTTTGTTACAGCTGATTCTGTTGTTATGTCATATCCACTTATTACACCAGCATCAAGAAGATGAACACTGGTTTTATATCTTCCCATTTCAACGCTACCGGTATTGCATTGTGTGACATTTACAATAACAATACCTTTGTTTGCAGCATCCTGAAATATATCTATAAGCCATTGATAAGAAGGTGCATTTCCCGCACCATAGCTTTCCAGTACAACAGCCCTTAAATTTTTAGTTGCAAAGACGGATTCCACATAGTTTTTAGATATACCGGGAAACAGTTTCAATATGGCAATGTTGGTATCAAGAAGCCTGTGAAGTTTAAGTTTCAATGGACTCTTGTCGTAATGAATAACAGTCCTGTTGAATTTAATGTGCACTCCCGCAGTCGCTAAAGGAAAATAATTGTAAGAACCAAAAGCATTGAATAACTCAGCATTTTTCTTTGTAGTACGGTTACCTCTCCAAAGAGTACTTTCAAAAAATATACAGACTTCTGGAACCATTGCTTCGCCGTGTTCTCTGGCTGCTGCTATTTCTATCGCAGTGACAAGATTTTCCTTAGCGTCAGTCCTTACCATCGAAAGCGGAAGTTGAGATCCTGTGAAAACTACCGGTTTCTTCAGGTTTTCAAGCATGAAACTCAAAGCTGAGGCTGAATATGCCATAGTATCAGTGCCATGCAAAACGACAAATCCATCGTAGTTATCGTAATTGTCAAAGATTGTTTCAGCAATAAGTATCCATTCCTGAGGGCCGATTTCTGATGAGTCTAAAAGTGGATTGAAAAGTTTTGAATCTATACGAAAGTCAAATCTTTTCAATTCCGGAATATGGATATGTAAATTATCGAAATTAAAAGGAGTAAGAGCCCCACTGCCCGGGTCGACACTCATTGATATTGTGCCGCCCGTGCAAATGAGTAATATTGAACTGGTTTCTTCTATCATGAAACTCAGTGTTTATCTTGCTACTTTTTCAAGTCTCTTCATTATTGAAAACATGAAAAGACATGACAGAATACAACATACTACAAAAATCATCCAGAGTGACCAAAGTGGAACCCTGCTCCAGAAATGAGATCCGACCTGAATAAGAAAATTACCAATTGCTGTGGCTGCAAACCAGCCTCCCTGCATAAGTCCTTTATATTTAGGAGGTGCAACTTTGGAAACAAATGATATTCCCATCGGGCTTATAAACAATTCAGCAATTGTCAGCATAAAGTATGTTGAAATAAGCCAGTAAGGGGTTACGCGTGCGTAATCTACAACTTCACCTCTGTCCATAGGGCTCAGTAAACCGGTTGAGCTGAAAACCATTAATAAGTACGCAAGACCTGCTATTATCATACCATAGGCAATTTTCCTTGGAGCAGTCGGCTCCTTACCTTTTGAAGCCAGATAGTTGAACAGAGCAACTGAAACCGGAGTCAGCAATACTATAAAGAAAGGATTAAAATGCTGGAATAATTGTGGTGTAAAAGGATTGGTTTCAGCATAGCCATTTATTCTGTAAATAGCCCAGACAGCAGATATTCCTGCAATAACAATATATATTATCCTTTTCCTTAATACGTTCTTAGACTGTTCGTCATATTTCTTGATACCGAAGAACAAGCATACAACTGCAATAGCAATAGGAATCAATGTGAATAAGTCAAACCAGATATTGGTGAATCTGTCTACAGATGTGACTGTATAGTCTCTCGCAAAGTATGTCAGAGTCAATCCATTCTGATGGAAAGCCATCCAGAAGAAAATTACTGCAACAAAAACAAGTAGCAAAGCGATTACACGGTCACGTGTTTCTTTAGGACTGATTTCTTCATATTGACTTGCTTTATTATCTGCTGAAGCGTTTTTAGACTTTTCAGTATGCATAAAAGTCTTACGGCCGATATTGAATATCAGGAATGAAGCAATTAAACTTATGCATGCCACTCCGAAACCTAATTGATATGCTCCGCCAAGAGAATTAATATAATGTTGTCCGAAAGTTTGCAACGAATCCATTGTAACACCAGGATCCTGGATTTGTGCAATAGAAAGGAAGTTTGACTGTGCTTCTGCACTCAGACCACCATCAGCCATTTTATGGAAAAGCTCAGGTATACGTGAATCATATGTAAGGTTAGCATTCTTCATCACAATGTTTACAACTCCCTGTGCGGCTGTAGGAGCAAACATTGCTCCGACATTGATAAACATATAGAATAAGCTGAAACCGCTGTCTCTTTTTTTCTCATATTTAGGGTCATCGTACATCCTGCCGACTAAAGCCTGAAGGTTTCCTTTGAATAAACCGGTGCCCAAAGCTATTACACCAAGCGCAATGAAAATAGCCATTTTTTCGCTTTCAGCATTGCCACCAAGTAACATTGGAAACGCCATAATCAAATAACCTACAAACATTATCACCATACCTGCCGTTACAGTTTTTCGATAACCCAACCAGCGGTCAGCAATAAAACCTCCGATTAAGGGGAGAAAATAAACGAACAACAGGAATGTTGCATAAATTTCACCTGCAGCAGCCTCAGAATAACCATATTTGGCTTGCAGAAAAAGCACGAAGATGGCTATCATGGTATAATAGCCAAAGCGCTCGCCAAGATTTGCAAGCGCTGTAACAAACAGACCTTTCGGTTGACCCTTGAACATATTCAGTATTTTTAGTTTTTTACAGTGACAAACTTACTAAAAAGTGGTGAATATTTATGCAGGGGAAATTTCAAAATATGATTAAAATCAGTATTTATGGTCTTTAGATAGCATTTCGTCTTTATCTATTGGCTTTTTGTTGATGGCCCTCCATGCATAAAAAATATATGCTGCAACGAACGGAATCAGTAAAGAAACTATGCTCATTACTTTTAAAGTAAAAAAACTGGATGAACTGTTTTGTATAGTTAACGAACTCTGAATATCTGCATTAGATGGATAATATGAAGTATTATTCCATCCGGCTATCAAAAACAATACCAATACCACAAGAATAGTCCCGGTTCCGGCAAACCATATGCCTTTCTTATATGCTGTTTTGAGTAATGATTTTATCACACCAAATAGCAACGAAACGACACCGAGCAGCAATAGCAGCAGCAATACTGGCATTTCAATCAGATTATGGAAATATTTTGATTTTTCCATAAAAACAGTTCCGGTTTCAGCATCAACAGCGAAGCCATTTTTTAGAAGTATATAAACAAGGAAAGTGAGGAAAAACAACAGGAATAATGCAATATTAATCATTAGTTGCTTGCGGGATCTTTTCTCAATGGTTTCATCATTTATTGAATTAATGAAATAAAGTGATGCCAGTGACCTGGCCAGAAAGAAAACAGCTATACCCAATATGGTGTTAAAAGGATTCAGTATAGATTCAAGACCATGAAGAGAATTTGTCCAGCTTGAAATTACAGGATTAGCGATATCTGTAAGATTTGATTTATTAACAATGAAATCAGAACCGTTAAACATCGTGCCTACAAAAGTGCCAAGCAGGAACAAACCTCCGACTCCATTTATAAACAGGAAAATTTCATAAACACGTTTACCTAAAAGGTTTCCTTTTTTTGATCTGTACTCATAAGATACAGCCTGAACAATAAAGCAAAACAAGATAATCATCCATAACCAATAAGCCCCTCCGAAACTTGTTGAATAAAAAAGAGGGAAAGAAGCAAAGAAAGCTCCCCCGAAAGTAACCAGGGTTGTAAATGTGAACTCCCATTTCCTGCCTAATGAATTGATAAGCATGGTTTGTTCAAGATCATTTTTTCCTATCCTGTAAATAAGGGTCTGACCACCCTGTACAAATAGCAAAAAAACCAGAATTGCCCCAAGGAGTGAAATCAGAAACCACCAGTATTGTTGTAAGAATATATAGTTCATGATAAATATTTTTTTCAGTTATTTAATCGTGGTTTGCGCCATTACTGTAGCCGTAACAGGTTAAGCGTGGTTTTATTTATTTTCAGCTTTATGTTTTAGTTCGGACTCTTCAACAGACTCAGGACCTTTTTTGATTTGTCTTACCATTATACTGATTTCTGCTGAAAGCAAAACAGTAAATAATATGGCAAACAAAGTAAAAGTAAGTTTCACAGAGCTTACATCAAGGTTTGAAACCGCGGCGAAAGTAGGCATAATGTCCTGTATCACCCATGGCTGTCTGCCAACTTCAGCCACTATCCATCCACATTCAGAACAAATATATGCCAGTGGTATTGTCAATACAGAGATTATAAGAAGCCACCTTTGTTTGTCAAGCAATTGTTTTTTTGACAAAAACCAGATAAGCGGGAAAAATACAA
>CAZCPI010000044.1:0-16816 GCA_964500535.1 uncultured Bacteroidales bacterium | reverse complement strand
AAAATGATGAATGAAGTCCGTTACGAAAGGATTAACGGCAAAAACCAATTGATAATGATTAAAAAAACCAATGAGGAATAAAATTAAAATCTAATATTATGGAAATTAAATCAACAGTACAAGGTGATGAAATAATCCTGAAAGCATCAGGACGAGTTGACACAACAAATTATAACGATTTTGAAAAATCAGTAAATGAATTGTTGAAAGAAAACGTAAAACATTTAATACTCGACTGCAGCGAAATTAATTATATAAGCAGCTCAGGACTTCGCGTATTTCTTACGATACAAAAAACGATGATGTCAAGAGGAGGCAAATTCAGTCTTTTCTCAATGCAACAGGGCATAAAGGAAATATTCGATATATCAGGTTTCAGCAGCATCTTCTCGATATACCCTGACCTTGAATCCCTGAGAAAATAAATCCTGATGGAAACCAATTTATCTATTACTTCATTAAAAGAAGGTGATCATACCGTACTAAGACTACAGGGAAGGCTGGACGGTAATAATGCCGGTTATCTGGATGATAAGCTTAAGGAACTTTTACAGGAAGGAAATTATCATGTTGACCTGGATACCGAAAACATTTCATTCCTGAGTTCGGCAGGTATCAGAATATTGGTTAAACAGGCAAAATCTTTCAAAAATGTGTCCGGAAAACTTGGTATTTCAAAGTTTTCTGAAGGCGTTAGAACGGTTTTGGATATGGTTGGCATGGGTAGCATGTTCACAGGAGAAATAAAACCTGTTGTTGCTGAAACCACAACAACCAAAGAAATTCCTGATAGTGTCAGATCCGGGTTTCGTTTTATAAAAAATGATATCGGAAAAGCAGAATCCGGATTAATTATTACAGGAAATCCCTGTAAAATTCAGGATTGTTCTTATACCGAAGAGGACAGTCATGTTATTAAACTAGACAAACCATATTTCGGCCTGGGTATAGGTGCTTTCGGAAATAGTTTTGAAGAATGCAAATCGCATTACGGTGAATTTATATCCCTGGGAAACTCCGTAGCATTTCTTCCTTCTGATACATCTAAAACACCGGATTACATGATGAAAACCGGTAATCTGATTCCTGAGATAGATGTATTGTATTCTATCGGTACTTATGGCAATTTTGGAATAACGACCAGCTTCAGACCTGAATCAGAAATATCAATATCATTGAGCCAAATAGTTGAAGCACTTGCAGAAACATGTGGACACAAAAGTTTTTCAATGCTCATGATAGCTGAAAGTTGTGGTTTCGTCGGAGCCAGTATTAAAACATCGCTTGCTTCGTTAGAAAAGCCTTTCCTATTTCCCGACATCAGAAGCAAAATGAAACTAACTACAGAGCCGGCGTACATAAAATCGATAGGCGTAACATTTGCGATTGTCTCAACAGATCCCGACGAAAAGCTTAAACCTTTTTTAAGACCTGTAAGTTCAGGCAGTAAAACTTATATGCATGCTCATACTGCCATTTTTTCTTATACTCCTCTGCAAAAAGAAAACACTGATTACGAAAAAACCATATCATATCTGTTTGAAGAATCTGAAATACTTGATGTAATGCATTTACTGAATGACAACAGAGAAATCAATGGTATTGGAGAGAGTATGTTTAAATCAGGTATTTGCTGGACATCAGAAATTATCAACAAACAATAAAGGGTCAAGTCATGTCATTATTAATAGGATCATTTACAATAGGCCTTATCCTTGCTTTACTTGCATTGGGTATTTTCATAAGTTTCAGGGTTTTCGAATTCCCGGATATTACTGCTGAGGGTTCCTTTACTTTCGGAGCATCAACTGCTGCAGCTTTGATATTCACAGGTGTGAATCCACTTGTAGCAAGTCTCATTGCTTTTTTAGCCGGTGTATTCGCTGGTTCAGTCACAGGTTTCATCCATACTAAATTTAAAATAAATCCATTATTGTCAGGTATTCTTGTTATGACGGCCCTATATTCTGTCAATCTGCATGTTATGGGTAAGAGTAATGTACCCTTACTTGACAAGGCAACAGTGTTTACATGGATTGAAAACCTGTCAGCTAAAATGTTTGGAGAAGCCTCCAAAACTTTTGTACTGGGATGGGAAGTCGGAACAAAAGATCTGGTTATAATGGTTTTTTGTCTTATTGTGATTTGTTTGTTTGGATTGTTGCTATGGTGGTTTCTCAGAACAAATATTGGAACAGCCATGCGTGCAACAGGTGACAATCCACAAATGATAAGAGCTCTTGGTGTAAATACTAATAAAATGATTATCATAGGAATAGGCATTTCAAATGGTTTTATTGCTCTTGCCGGAGCTACTCTGGCTCAATATCAGGGTTTCGCAGATGTCCAGATGGGTATTGGTATGATGGTTTGGGGTCTTGCCAGCGTTATTATAGGACAATCAATTATTAACGACAGCAGCCTTGGACTTGTAATTATTGGTGCAATAGCTGGTTCTGTAATATTCAGATTACTTGTGGCTATTGCGTTAAGATGGGGGTTAAATCCAAATGATCTCAAAATAATCACTGCACTGTTTGTATTCGTGGCTCTTATTTTGCCTAATATCATGAAAAACAAAAAAAAGGTTACCATTAACAAAAACGCAAATGCTTAAGATTGATAATATAAAAAAGACCTTTAATGCCTCTACAGTAAATGAAGTAAAGGCTCTTCAGGGTGTTAGTCTTGAAATTGAAGATGGTAGTTTTGTTTGTGTACTTGGCACTAACGGATCAGGCAAGTCTACTCTGCTTAATGCAATTTCCGGTTCTTTCTTTGTTGACGAAGGCAAAATTATCATTGATAGTACAGATATAACCAAATGGGGAGAATTTGAACGTGCAAAACTTATTGGCAGGGTATTTCAGAATCCGTTTAGTGGAACTGCTCCGAATATGTCAATCGAAGAGAATCTTGCACTTGCTATTAAAAGGGGTAAGAAAAGGGGATTAGGCTGGGGTTTGCCGGTTTCAACAAGCAAAAAATTTATTGAAATGGTCAAACCTCTGAACATGGGACTTGAAGACAGATTGGGAAATCCGATCGGGAAGCTATCAGGCGGACAAAGACAAGCTCTTACACTTTTGATGGCTACGGCAATTAAACCAAGTTTGCTTTTACTTGATGAACATACAGCGGCTCTTGATCCAAAAACAGCCGCTAAAGTTATTGACCTTACACAAAAAGTAATTTCTGCTGATAATCTGACTACATTAATGGTCACTCACTCGATGCAACAGGCTGTAAATCTGGGTGACAGAATCATTATGATGCATCAGGGACAAATAGCGTATGACTTCAGAGGTGAAGACAAAAAACGCCTTAAGGTCAATGATCTTTTAAATCTTTTTGATGAGATAAGAAGAAAAGAAAGCATAGATCCTGCTGCTGCAAATCTTTTATCTGAATATTATATATGATTAATACATCCTCCAAATGCAACTAAATAAAATACTTCGTGCTGTAATTGCAATACTGCTGTGTTCAGGCATATTATTAATGCTGGATCTTAACAACCGAAAAGGAAATCCGGAAAAAGATTTTAAAAAGATTGCAATATTTAAAATGGCTTCAAGAGTTGCTCTTGACGAATCCGAAAAAGGAGTAATTGAAGCACTAAGCGCAAAAGGATTTATAAATGATAAGAATTGCAAGATTAAAAGGTTTTCAGCTGAAGGAGACATGGCTACGGCTAATATGATTGCAAACAACATAGTCAACGGCAAGTTTGATATGGTAATTACTATTAGTACGCCAGCTACTCAGGTAATGGCAAATGCTAATAAAAAAGGCAAAATGATACAGGTATTCTGCACAGTTACCGATCCTATTGCTTCAGGTATTGGTATTACCGGTCCTAAGCCTGATCAGCACCCGAAACATCTTGTCGGGATTGGGACTTTTCAACCTGTCGAACTGGCATTTGATATTGCGATTAAGATGAAACCGGATATGAAAAAAGTAGGAACTGTGTGGTGCCCAAGTGAAACATGCTCTGAGGCCTGTGTGAATCTGGCAAGGACTAAATGTCAGGATCTTGGTATTGAGCTTGTTGAAACCAGTGTTGAAAGTTCGACTGAGGTACTTGAAAGAGCAATGGCTTTATCTGCCAAAGGTGTTGAAGCAATATGGCTTGGTGGAGATAATGTTGTGGAATTGGCTATTGACCAACTTATAAACGCTGCCGGAAAGGCAAAAATCCCCTTGTTTACAAATAATCCTTATAAGATAATTGGAAACACGCTTTTTGGAGTTGGTGCTGAATATGTTGAAGTAGGCAAAATTGCCGGAAACATGGCTTCAGATATACTAAACGGTAAATCGACTTCTCAGATAGGTGTTGAAAACGTTGTCCCCAGAAATCTGAAAGTAAATCCAAAAGCTCTTGAAAACATGAAGGACTTATGGAGAATTGATGATTATAAAGAAAACTATATTGAAACAATTAGGTAAAGAACAATATTTATTAATAGCCCTATCATACCCTCTACCGGCATAGCGTTATCCGATCACCGGTCTTATAATTCTAAATTAAATATTCCCATGAAAATCACTATCTTAAAAACAGTTGCTGTTTTATTGATTTTATCAACTGGCCTAATTTCAAACATTAATGCAAAAGAACCACCACTGGTTTATAATGTAGAAAATACAGGTGCAAAATTTGCAAAGCCGCCATTTCCAAATCCTGAACAACTACCTCAAATTGAACCGTTAACAGATCCGTTTATGTGGTCTGCGACCAACCCGTTAACATGGACAAATGCCAAAAAAGCCAGATTAGTGAAATTCAAAGACTGGAGCAAACGCAGGGCTGAAATCGGATGGGAAATACAACATTATGAAATCGGGATGAAACCTGTTAAACCTGATACTATTTCTGCCGACTTTAAGGATGGAAAACTTACAGTTGAAATGACAAGAAATGGTAGAAAACTTACGATTGCAGCTTCAGTAGTTTTGCCGGAAGGCAAAGGACCGTTTCCGGTAATTATAGGCATGAACCGGGGAACAGGAAGTTTACCTGCAGGTATATTCAGCGAAAGGAACATTGCTCAAATCACATACTTACACAATCAGGTCACTACATATTACAAACCTAGCAACAATGACCCATATTACCAGATGTATCCCGAATTTAATATTGACAATACAGGGCAGTACAGTGCCTGGGCATGGGGCATAAGCCGTATTATAGATGGTCTTGAGTTATGTCAGTCCACTCTGCCAATAGATCTTAAGCATATTGCCGTATCAGGATGCTCATATGCCGGTAAGATGGCTCTGATAGCAGGTGCATTTGATGAACGAATAGCTCTGACTATTGCACAGGAATCCGGTGGTGGAGGAGTTGCAGCCTGGAGGGTCTCTGAAACTTTAGGGAAAGTTGAGAAGCTGGGTTCGACAAGTCATGAATGGTTCAGCGAGGATTTATTTAAATTCCGTGATGAGAATGTCTCAAGACTTCCTATGGATCATCATGAACTTTGTGCAATGATTGCTCCCCGGGCTTTACTTGTTTATGGCAATCCGGACTACACATGGCTGGCTGACGAGTCCGGTTATGTTTCGATACAGGCTGCAAGAGAAGTATGGAAGACATTCGGTATTGAAGATCGTTGTGGTTTCACAATAAGAGGAGGTCACGGACATTGTGTTTTGCCACAGGATCAGCAGCCTGAACTAATTGCTTTTGTTGACAAATTTTTACTTGGCGACAAATCTGCCAATACAATCGTAACAAACAGCACGTTTCCTGATGTCGATTACAAACGCTGGTTTAAATGGTGGGGCACAAACAAACCTGTTTTACCTGAAAAATCACCGAATAGTACAAAATAAATAAAGCAAAAGGAGACAGTTTAAAACCGTCTCCTTTTGCTTTAAAATTTCAATATCATTCAATAACCAAATCTCTGTTTTTAGGATATTTAACTGAGTATTTCAATCCGAGTTCCTGCGTTTTACCGGGGTCAATAGTGAGGTTCCATTTGATTTCACCACTTTGCGAATTCTTTTCAGCACCGCCTGTAGTCTGGACATTGACTTCAATTTCCTGATTAGTTGAAACAGGCACCTGATCGACGATTGTCATATTTACTTTTTCAGACCTGTTATTCCTGATGGTGGTCTTCCAGTCACGTGTCACTTCCTGCTTACTTCCTATAAATTGTTTTGAGGAAAAATCCCTGACTTTCTCACGATTAACGCTGATATTCTTGTCTCTGCCAAGAGATATACTCAGGGTATCACCGGCATTGCTTATATCGAGTACAGTCTTGCCGACATAAGTATCTTCAAAAAATACATTTGCCTCTCCTTCAAGAAAATCATATTTTTCCCAGTCTTTTATTTTAGCCATCAAAAATGCATCCTTATTGCGTTTAGGCACACAATAATAAATATAATCAGCCGGAACATCCATCAAAGACATATCAACAGAAACTATCTTATTGTCACTTCTGACTGTATATGGATTCTTTATTGTAAAGTCAACAGAAACCTGTTTCTGAGCTTTTGTAATCTGTTGCATTGCCGAAGTACCACGAATTCTCATATCCAGGCCTTTAACCGGATTTTCTGCCAGCATAACTTTATGTTGTGCAAGATCTGCAATTTCAACACCATTTTCTTCATCAATGCCTTTGACATCAGCTGTATTTAAAGCAACAACTTCCTGCAATTTTGCAGCATCTTCCTGCAATGAAACGTTTATCACAGATGCATAAACCCTTACAGTTTTCGGTAAATAACCTATAAAGGAAACCGTAATCTGATTGGCATTTGCAGGTAAAGTAAGGCTATAATAACCCTGTGCATTCGCAACAGTAGAAATACCACTTCCTTCAACTCTGATTGAGGCACCGGGAAGCGGCTCATTCTTGTTATCAGTAATCCTGCCACTTATACTCGTGATGCTTTTGCCATAAACAGGAGGCATCATACCGTAATCAAGAAAATAAGTGTTTAATTCAGGAGCAACACCTGAAACAGATGGATTATAAGATGAAAGTTTCAGCTTTACATTTTTCCAGTCAGTTTTGGTATCCTGCCTGATATTTGCTTTGTAAACTATCTGAACAGGGTCAGTAATATTGTTAGCTCTGATATCATAAGAAGGATACCAGCCCGCATTTGTCACAAGATTGGTAAGTTCAAATTTAAACTTTCCGGCTTTCTTCACATCAACCAGCACATAGACTTCACCTGAAGCATATTCTTTTTTTGAAGTAAAATTTAATATTTGATTTCTCAAATCATTCAACTGCCGGTTTAGACTCTCCATTGTTTTCCTTCTTTCAATTTCCTTGAGTTTCAGAGCAGTAAGTCTTGAACTAAAAAATTCAGATCCTTCCTTAAGAGTTGCAACTGTCAAAGCCTGATCCTTGCCTGCTAAATCTCTGTTTGCTGTCAGAAAATCAATATCCTCTTTGATAATTTCCAGATAAGTATTTTCCAGTTTTATTTTTTCTCTGACATCATTAATCCTGGTTTCAAGACTTTTAAGTTCTTCAGATTTTTCATTCTTACTCAGATAATTCTGTTGATGATTAACGGTGAGAATAGTCAAATCTCCATCCGCTTTAACCTGTACACTTTTGGCATCTGTAAATGGAGATAACCCAACAAAATTCAACAAAGTTTTTCCGGGTAACAGATCCACATCAATTTTCCTGGTCTCCTGTGCTCCTTCAAGAAACACAGTCACATCCGTCACATCACTTTTAATTTCCTTTGAAGGATAATCCTGGGCAAAGGCATTGCTAAGCAAGATAAAGGACAATAATAAAGACGAAATAAATTTTCTCATATTTTTATTTTTAATTGATTTTCAATCATTATAGCCATTGCAGTGTTAGTTTTTATATTCACTTTAATTTGCCCAACCGTTGATTTGCTAATGTTTGGAATAAAGAATTTATAAGAGGGTAATGATTAAACTTTACATACAGCAAAATGTATCAATTACAACAAATACTTCTTCAATAATTCCAGAGCCTCATCAGTGTCTTTTTCTTCAGTAAGGTCAAATACGGAAACATGATGCCCGTCTATGTCGAGGGAAGTATTATCCAGCACTTCTTCGGGTATGTAGCCAAAAGTATTTTTAAGAGTTTTGCCAAAAGGCAAATCGTCAGCAATATCCCTGCATTTACAATTAACATACTCATTATAAAACCTTCTGAGCTCAACAAAAGCCTCTACAGGACCGGCAGACAGATGTACTCCATTATAACTCTGTGAAACTTCAGCTAAACCAAATTCATCTTTTCTGTCAAGAAACTCACGCCTTAAACTTCCCGGATTTGCATTCTGAGGTTTCGTAGCACCTACAAAATCATTACGGGCCACTTTCCATGATATATCGTTTGAAATATTCATCGTCACAATACATCTCCCCTTCTCGGTAAAATGTTTCAACTGCCTTGGATTGAAACCGTTAATCAGATATATCGTTTCAAGGTCAATACGTATTTTTTCAACATAAGTACCTCCGGCAAGCTTCAGATTCTCATTATTCTGCCACAGACAATCAAGTGAGTGATAATTAAAAAAAGGATATTCCCTGAGCATCTGGTTTCCACCAAGCAGTTTTACACTCTTATGATCAACTCCGTAAATTTCTTTAAATTTTTCAGCGGCTTTTTCAGTCATATATCTAAACGGATTTTCCGCCATATGTGCAATCACTCCGTAATGTTGTTCGATAAGATTGTATTTTTCAAGATACTCCCCCGACAAAATACTTATATCATGTATTCTGAAACCATACTCTTTAAGCTTGTTAAAAATTATGAAAATTATCCTTTCGAGATCTGTTTTTTCCGAGAAAGCAGTTATCTCAGGTTTAATAAAAAAAAGGAAATTATTTTTACCATAAGGCATACCTGACTTATCTTCAAATAGATTCTCATGAAAAATCAAATTATTTTGAGATTTCCTTATGCTTTCCAGAACCAGTTTTTCCAGAGCCTCAATACTATCCATAGCGCAGATTTTATTTTTCCACCGCCAAATTACATATTATTTTTATTAACAAAACTATTACACTATTAAAATAATATAAAAGGGTGTCGCCTTACAAAAGGAAACACCCTCACTCCAAAAAAAACTACAACTTAATCTATTTTTACAAATCTAAAAAAGTATTAATTAACCCTGAAAACTGTTTTTATTTTGCTTCTTTATAATTTTTTTCAACTGCCTTCCAGTCAAGAACACTCCAGAATGCATTTATGTAATCAGCCCTGCGGTTTTGATATTTTAAATAATATGCATGTTCCCACACATCAAGTCCAAGTAAAGGAGTACCTTCACAACCTACTCCGGGCATCAACGGATTATCCTGATTTGCAGTAGAACAAATTTCAAGAGAACCATCCTTTTCCAGACAAAGCCAGGCCCAACCTGAACCAAATCTGCTCAATGCAGCTTTTCCAAACTCCTCTTTAAATTTGTCAAGGTTTCCCCATTTTTTTTCAATTTTCTCAAGCAGTTCACCTGAAGGAGACTTTACAGCGTTTGGAGAAAGAAGTTCCCAAAAAAATGAATGATTCCAATGACCTCCTCCGTTATTACGTACTGCAACAGAATATTTATCGATTTTCTTTACCAGTTCCGAAAGAGTTTTTCCTTCAGCTTCAGTCCCTGCAATAGCATTATTGAGATTTGTTACATAAGCCTGATGATGTTTAGTATAATGAATTTCCATTGTTTGCGCATCAATATATGGCTCAAGTGCATTATATGCATATGGTAAATTTGGCAATGTATGTGACATAGTTGTAACGTTTAAAATGTTAGCTAATAAAAATAATTTTAGTATCATAGCTTCAATCTTTGATTGTTTGATACAAATATACTACTTTTGTTGAATAATACAAGCGTTTACTTGGTTTATTTTAAAAAAAATATCATGCAACCCGAAAAAAATCCCGAAAAGATACTTATGTATCTGAAAATGAATGGTCCACAATCTGCAGCAACATTAGCAAAAGAATTCGTAATGACCGGAGAAGGAATGAGATTGCATTTACTAAAACTTGAAGAAAATGGTTTCGTCAAATCTGAACCAATTGCAAAGGGTGTTGGAAGACCAATAATATTGTATCACCTGACAAAAAAAGGAGACAAAATGTTCCCAGATAATCACGCGGCATTATCTGTACAATTAATGAAATCCATTCAGGAAATACTTGGAGAGGATGCTCTTCGTAAAGTAGTTGATGCAAAAAGAGAAAAAGATTATATGAGATACCAAAACCTGCTGTCTGAAGCAGAAAATATTGAGGAGAAAATTGACAGTTTTACAAAAGTCCGGTCTGAAGAAGGATATATGGCTGAATGGATAAAACAGAATGATGAGTATTACTTCATTGAGAATCATTGTCCGATTTGCGCTGCTGCAACTCAAAACCAGGGCTTTTGTCAATCAGAATTTGATAATATTAAAAAACTTTTGGGAGAAGTCAAACTGGAAAGAATTGACCACACTGTAAATGGCGACAGACGTTGTGCATACAGGATAAAAATTGATAAATTTGAATAATAAACTTTACAATTGAAGTGCATCTTTGCAAAAAGCGAGGTAGGTTCGATTTTATAAAGGAATAAATCATTATTTACTAACGACATAGCAAAACATTAAGCAAAGCACACAACGAAATACAAACTACATAAACGGATAATGAAAAACACAAAATACCAAATCTTTATCATCATTATCATATTGATGACAAGTCAGATTTCATTTTCAGAAAACAACATCTCTGCCAGTAGGAAACAGCTTTTTGACAATGACTGGAGATTTTCAACCGGGGAATTTGCTAATGCACAGTCAGAAAATTTTGATGACAGCGGGTGGAGGCAACTGGATCTTCCCCACGACTGGAGCATTGAAGGAAAAATAGATTTTAATAATCCCACAGGCAATGACGGTGGATATTTTCCGGCAGGAACCGGATGGTACAGAAAATCTTTTTTTGTTCCCGTTGAATTGAAGGACAAAAAAATGTCCGTTTATTTCGAAGGAGTATATATGAACTCCGAAGTATATCTAAACGGTAAATCTTTAGGGTTTCATCCTTATGGTTATACTTCGTTCAGATACGATATAACACCTTACCTGAATTACGGCAGACGGAACATAATAGCTGTTAAAGTTGATAATTCAAAACAAAAAAATTGCAGATGGTATAGTGGCTCAGGTATTTACAGACATGTCTGGATGGAAGTAACCAATCCGGTTCACGTGGATCATTGGGGAGTAGCTGTTAATACTGCTGAAATCTCAGATTCAAGGGCAATTATTGAAATAAAGACAATAGTCAGCAATGAATCCGGCAATGTTGAAAACCTTACTCTCATGACTGAGCTCAAACCGGTTATTAATAAAGACAAAAAAAATAATACACGCAAAGGTATCGGATATAGCATGTATGCAAATGCCGTAAACAGTGACAAACAGACGATTATACTTGATGCTCATTCTAAAAAAGAAATCACTCAGAATATTGAGGTTAACTTCCCTTCAACCTGGTCACCAGAGACTCCTGATCTTTATAGTGCTGTAGTGAACCTGGTTAAAGACGGCCATTATATTGATAAGACCAATACAACTTTTGGTATTAGAAGTATTTCATACAGCTCTCAAAAAGGTTTTCTGCTTAATGGAAAAGAAATAAAGTTTAACGGAGGCTGCGTACATCATGATAATGGATGTCTGGGAGCTGCTGCTTATGACCGTGCTGAAACCAGAAGGGTTGAGTTGCTTAAAGCGGCCGGTTTCAACGCTGTAAGAACATCTCATAACCCGCCATCGGAAACTTTTCTTGATGCATGTGACAGTCTTGGATTGCTGGTTATTGATGAATCATTTGACGGATGGAGGGAAAGTAAAAACACTTTCGATTACTCTACCATATTTGATGAATGGAGCAGAAAAGACATTCAGTCTATGGTACTCCGTGACAGGAATCATCCATCAATTGTAATCTGGAGTATCGGAAATGAAATCATTGAACGAAAAAAACATGAAGCGATTGAGACTGCAGAAATGCTCAAAAACAGCATACTTGAGATCGATACAACAAGACCGGTCACATCTGCAATGACTACATGGGATAATGACTGGGCAATATTTGACACTCTGTTTGCAGTGCATGATATCGGAGGTTATAATTATCAATTACACCGGGCTGCATCCGATCATAAACGCGTACCATCAAGAGTAATTCTGCAGACCGAGTCATACCCGCGTGACGCTTTTGCAAACTGGAAACTTGTTCAGGAAAACAAATATATAATAGGTGATTTTGTCTGGACAGCGATAGATTATCTCGGAGAATCAAGCATCGGCAGATATTATTATTATCCGTCTGAACCCGATGGCCAACATTGGGAGAAAACATTTTTCCCGTGGCATGGTGCTTATTGCGGTGATATAGACCTTACTGGCTGGAGAAAACCTATTTCACATTACCGTGACATACTTTACAACGGAAACGAAAATATATATATGGCTGTCCGTGAACCGAATCCTCAAAATCAGGAAATAAAAGAAACCCTGTGGTCAGTCTGGCCAACATGGGAAAGCTGGACCTGGCCGGGATATGAAGATAAAAATATTCAGGTGGAAGTATATTCAAAGTATCCTCTGGTCAGGTTATATCTGAATAACAAACTTGTCGAAACCAAATCCAACACAAAAGAAAATGAATACAAAACAGTATTCACTCTCCCCTATTTTCCCGGGACAATAAAAGCTGTTGGAGTTGAAAATGGCAAAGAAGTGGTTTCAACAATATTAAAAACTGCCGGTAAAGAATCCAAAATCAGACTGACAGCGGATTGTAAAAAGATTAAGTCCGACGGTCAGGATCTTTCATTTATAACAGTTGAAATAACTGATGTAAAAGGAATCTTACAACCAAATGCCGGGAACGAACTTAAATTTAGCATTGACGGACCTGGCGAAATAGCAGGAGTGGATAATGCCAACCTGAAAGATCCTTCTCCTTACAACACAGATAAAAGAAATGCATGGAAAGGCCGTGCTCTTGTTGTCATTAAAAGCAGGCATGAAACCGGGACTATCAAACTAAAAGTAAGCTCTGAAGGTCTAAAAACATCAACGATAAATATTAAATCAATGAGACAATAACTGCGAGAATTATACTGGTTTCACCGATAATTACTATGTCGTTATTAATTTGTTTATTCAAAAAAATTACAAAATGAAACAACTATTTGCCGTCATATTTGCATCCTTGACATTGAGTGTATGTGCAAAGAATTATGTCATTACCGACTTTGGTGTAGCAGCAGACAGTAATATCTTAAATACAAAGAACATTCAGAAAGTAATTGACAAAGCTGCTGAAAAAGGCGGAGGTACTATTGTTATACCTGAAGGAACATTCCTTACAGGTGCATTATTTTTCAAACAAGGCACCAATCTGAAACTTGAAAAAGGAGCAGTGCTCAAAGGATCAGACAATATTAAAGATTATCCTTTGATACCATCCAGGATGGAAGGAAAGAAACTGGATTACTATGCCGCCCTGCTAAACTTTTACGATATGAAAGATTTTATAATTACAGGTCCCGGCACAGTCAACGGCAATGGTCTGAATTTCTGGAAATCTTTCTGGGCGTATCGTGAAGAAATGAGAAGTCAGGGCAAGGAAGCCACAAATCTTGACTGCCACAGACCAAGACTTGTTTTCATTTGGGGATGCAATGATTTTATCATTAAAGATGTCAATTTATGGAACTCCGGTTTCTGGACAACTCATCTTTATCAATGCAAGGATGCCATAATAGAAAATTGCAATATACAATCACCATTTCAACCTGTAAAAGCACCAAGCACAGATGGGATTGACCTTGATGTTTGTAAGGATATAATAATAAAGGGTTGTTACATTGCTGTCAATGATGATGCAATCGTGATGAAAGGCGGTAAGGGTCCGAATGCACATAATTTGCCTGAAAACGGAGAGGTTAAGGATATAATTATTGAAAATTGCACTTTTGGACCATCACATGCCACCCTGACTTTGGGAAGCGAATGTATCCACGGTAAAGATATCATAATGAGAAACTGCACTGTAAACAACAACTGCCCGATATTAAAGCTTAAAATGAGACCGGACACATATCAGACATACGAAGACATATTAATTGAAAACATCACAGGAACATGTGGTACTGTAATAGACATGAATCCATGGAAACAATTCTTTAATCTGGAAGGCAGCACCGAGAAACCTAAAGCAATTGTGAGAAATATTGTGATGAAAAACATAAGTGTCAAGGCCAATAAATTCGGAGTTATGCAGGGAAACCCTGAGGATACTGTTTCAAATATCTTATTTAAGGATATTAAAGCTATTGTAAAGGAGACAGGTTTTATTAAAAAATACGAGAACATACGACTTGAAAATGTAATAACTGACGTTGAGTAGTTAATTTTAGCACATCAGTATCTCATTTTATTGATTTTCTAACGCGCCAATCTTTTGAGACTATACCGGATATTATATTAAATAATTTTGTCGGGTTCTTAAAAGGTGGGGGTATGAATATAAAAAACGTATTTTTAAAATTACTGCTATTATCATTTTCGATTTTTTCATTTTTTTGTAAGTCATATTCGCAGACAGTAAGTTTGCCCGGTCCTGAATTTGCAATCAAGACAAATCTTCTGATGGATGCTACAACAAGCATCAATCTGGGATTTGAATATAAATTATCAAACAAGCTGAGTTTTGACTTACCGGTAAACTACAATCCCTGGACTTTCTCCGATAACAAGAAATTTAAAAATCTCCTTGTTCAGCCTGAATTAAGATATTGGTTTTGCGAAACTTTTTATGGAACATCTCTTGGTGTACATATTCATGGTGGCGTTTTTAATGCCGGAGGCTTAAAACTACCACTTAATAATTTACTTGATATTGCCGATCACAGATATGAGGGATATATATACGGAGGAGGTCTGTCGATAAATCATCATTTTATACTTACTGACAAATTTTCTATTGAAGCCAATATAGGTGCGGGATATAGCCATATAATCTACGACAAATTCAAGTGTAAGACTTGCGGTAAAAAGGAATCTTCCGGCGAGAAAAGTTTTTTCAGTCCGACAAAAGCAAGTATATCATTATTATATCTAATCAAATAAGATATGAACTTAAGATCACATTTGTTATTGACTTTATTGGCATTAATGCCGTTATCAGTCATTTCTTTAAATAATCAGATTGAGTACAAAATATTTAATCAGAAGGTAAAAAAGGTAGGAAATGAGGTTTTAATCAGTTTTGATTTAAGTTTTATAAAATCAGAAGTTGAAAAAGACAACTATGTAACTCTTAGTCCTGAAATATTATCTAAAGACGAGAGTTTTAAAAAAAATATCCCTGGTTATATTATTAATGGTGATAACAGGGTAAAAGCCTTTAAAAGGGCGGTTTCGATAAAAAAAGGAATGTCAGATGAATATTTCTGCATTCTAAGAAATAAGGAAATTAAAACTGAAACTATTTACAAATATTCTTTTAAAACGAATTACGCAGATTGGATGAAAGATGCAAAAGTTGTTTTAATTGAATATCAATGCGGCTGTAGTGGAAACAAACCTGTAGAGAGTGAAACTCTGATTGCTAATGCAATAGATGGCATTGTTCCTCTCCCGTTGCCTGATTTCGAATTGACGTATATTGTTCCCAAACCTGAAACTGAAAAGAAACGGAAAATTTCGGGTGAGGCATCAATTATTTTTCCGGTAAACCAATCAGTTCTATACAAAGATTTG
The DNA here is from genome assembly GCA_964500535.1 of uncultured Bacteroidales bacterium. Taxonomy (GTDB): domain Bacteria; phylum Bacteroidota; class Bacteroidia; order Bacteroidales; family UBA1402; genus UBA8389. The sequence goes on along the minus strand of CAZCPI010000044.1, from coordinate 990 downwards.
GCAAATAATAAAGATGAACTTGCTAAAATTACCAAATCAATTGATGAAATAAATAATACAAATGGTGCAGAAATTTCAGGTATCAGCATACAGGCTTATGCATCACCGGAAGGATATATTCAGGATAATATTGATTTATCTGTAAGAAGAGCTGCAACTTTAAAAAATTACATCAAAAATTATTACGGTTTCAACGACAAGATATTTAAAGTAAGCTCTAAAGGTGAAAACTGGGAAGGATTGGTTAATCAACTGGAATATACAACACTAAATACTAAACAGAAAGAAGATATTCTAGAAATAATAAAAATTCAAGACATAAAAGAAAGGAAGTTGAAACTAAAGTCCTATGAAACCGGTGTACCTTATAAATATCTTTTACAGAATATATTCCCTCAATTAAGAAAATCTGTTTATACTATTGATTTCAACTTACCGACTTTCACCATTGAAAAAGCAAAAGAGTTATTGAAAACCAAACCTGCTCTTTTAAGCCTGAATGAAATGTTCCTCTTAGCAAACAGCTTTGAAAAAGGGTCACAAGAATTTATTGATGTATTTGATATAGCTGTAAGATTATATCCTTCTGACCCTTATGCAAATATTAATGCATCTTCCATGGAATTAAGACAAAAAAACACTGACATGGCAGAAAAATTTCTGTCAATGTTCAGACAAATGCCTGAAGCATACAATAATATCGCAGTACTGTATGCGATTAAAAATGATTTCGTAAATGCTAAAAAATATTTTCAAATGGCAATTGACAATGGCACAACTCCTGCTAAAATAAATCTGGAAAAATTAAATAACTATATATCAGAAACCAACTAACAAATTTAGAAAACAATTAATTTTTTTTAAAATGAAAACAAAAAGTTTATTATTAATTCTGGCTGTGTCTTTTGCACTTTTTTCGTGCGAAAAAGACGACAATGGCGAAGCTGCCGAAAAAGGTAAAGCTTACATGACTTTGGCTGTATCTTTCCC